>JAGVXA010000005.1 GCA_018304025.1 Candidatus Pacearchaeota archaeon
TCCATTTTATTTTCTTGGTGTTTAGTTTTTTCATAAGAACCTGCTTTACAGCAGGTCTTATCTTATTTACCGAGAGGACATTATTTCTGGATAAGACATGCTCTTTTTGAATTCAAAAGATTTAAAAATCTAAAAAATAATTTCTAGTCTCTATGAAAAAATATTACTCCAAAGATCCAGATACAAGAGAACTTCAGCGAAATCTAGAAAATCATGAAGCTCTTGTAAAAACAATGTTAGAAAATCTTCCCTACGAAGCAAGAAATTTTGTTCCGCAAGAATTCTTAAATCCTAACAGAGATTTTTTGACAATTTTAAGCGCATGTAATGCAAACACTCCCTTTAACGGAGAAGAATTTGCTATCATAGGATTTCAAAGAGGCGAAGGATATCACCCGATAGCGCATATCAGGCCAAATCAAGCAATTATTTCTTTTAGAAAAACATCTAGAGAAAGCGGCAGCTCAGTTCTTACTCTGCGATATAATATCGGGCGCCATAACGACGTCGAATATCAGGATATCTTGGCTCTTCCCCTCGGAAGCCACTTCTAATTTTAATTTCATAAAAATATAGGCGGGTTCTACGCCCGGAGCAGGATTTGAACCTCTTCGTTCGCCGACGCGAGTATTCGAGCAAGAGCGAATCGAAGATTCTTGGTGGGGCAGGTTCAGTGCTAAACGCCCGGAGCAGGATTTGAACCTGCGAATCCTTTCGGAAATAAGTTCTCCAAACTTACGCGGTAACCACTGCGCCATCCGGGCATATTTCTTTTCTTGCTTTCGGATGGTGCTTGAGCAGTATTCCTTCGATTGCGCCATCCCTGCACAACTACCTTAATATTTATGACTTTTAAAACTTTTTAAAATCCTCCCGCAGCCAAAAAGACAAAGATTAAATACCTCCCCAGTAATTTGAAAAGGATGGTTCAACTAACACGTTCATTAGCAGTAAAAATAATCGGAGGCAGTGTTGTTGTTTTTAGTCTAATTGGTGGAGGTTTAGACTATCTAACCACACCCGATGAACTCCATGACGAAATAGCCCGCAAACAGTTCGAGGCTAGAAAAATGAGCTATTCTGTTTTATCTAAAACTTACAATCCCTCTCCTTCAAAAAATCCAGCAGAACTATGGGAAGAAGTTTCATCTAAAATTGAGGAGGATGTAACAAAGGAATTTAATAATAGGGGCTTTTATGAAAACACAAAGCGCGGGGCGCTTGCCGGAGCAGCATTTGCGCTTACTGCAACTTCTTTAGGACTATTTTTAGGGTCACAACAAAAAAATCCTTCTTCTCCGGATCCATACTCTGTAGAAAGAGATAATGGAGATTCCGGCGATTATAAGTACGATTAAAAACAATTAGAAAAAGATTTAAAACTTTCTACAAAGAAAACATTTATAATCAAAAAAACACTAAAATTCTTATAAAAGATGGCGAAAGATTTTTTACTAAATATTAAAAAAACGGTGATGAATAAAGGAGTCAGGATTATTTACTCAGAAGGAGAAGATTCCAGAATTTTAACAGCAGTCTCAAAAGTAAACAAAGAAAAAATAGCCACCCCAATCTTATTAGGCAATCCAGAAACAATAAAAAAACTAGCCAAGCAGCTTAAAATTAACGTCGACAATATCCAAATTATTAATCCATTAAGCTCTCCCAATCTGAATGAATACGCCAAAGAATTCTACAACCTAAGAAAAAATAAAGGGTTGACTGAAAAACAAGCCATGGACTCTGTAAAAAAAACAAATTACTTCGGAACAATGATGCTTCATTCAAACCAAGCCGACGGCTTAATCTCCGGCGCAGTCTACACAACAGCTGAAACTGTCCGTCCAGCATTGCAAATTATAAAAACAAAAAAAGAGTTTAACATCGCCTCAAGCTTTTTTATAATGCTGATAAAAGAAAAAATCTATTTTTTTGCAGACTGCGGAATCAATCGCGATCCCTCGGCAGAAGAATTAAGCGAAATAGCCATTAACACAGCGTCGTCAGCAGAACATTTTGGAATCAAGCCAAAAGTTGCCTTGCTTTCATTTTCAACGCACGGCAGTGCAGAAGGACATTCTGTAGACAAAGTGAGAAAAGCAGCAGCTATAGCCAAGAAAAAGCGCCCGGATTTATTAATCGACGGCGAAATGCAGTTGGACGCAGCAATAGTTCCTGAAATTGCAAAAAGAAAATGTCCAAGCTCGCAGTTAGAAGGACAGGCAAATATTTTAATTTTTCCAAATCTGGATGCGGGCAACATAGGATATAAATTAGTTGAACATCTTTCCGGCGCAAAAGCCATAGGCCCGATAATCCAGGGCCTGAAAAAACCAGTCAATGATTTAAGCAGAGGTTGTAATGTCGAAGACATCGTTAACGTCAGCGCAATAACAGCATTCACAATCATCGAGGACAAAAAATGAAAATTTTAGTTTTCAATCTAGGCAGTTCTTCTTTAAAATTCAAATTAATAGACATGCCGGAAGAAAAAACTATTTCAGAAGGAATCATTGATGGAATTGGTTTTCCAATATGCAAAATAATCATAGACAAAAAAGAAAAAATTCAAAAAATATCAAATCATGAACAAGCAATCAAAATCTTGCTCTCAGTATTAAATCTAAAAAATATCGACGCGGTTGGTTGCCGTGTTGTCCACGGCGGAGAATTCTACAAAAAAACAACTCTCATCAACAAAGATGTTTTAAAAAAAATTGACGAACTCGGAAATTTAGCTCCGTTGCATAACCCAATTGCTCTCGCCTGCATAAAAATATCTCAGGAGAAATTAAAAGGAATAAAACATTTTGCTGTTTTTGACACAGCGTTCCATCAGACATTGCCTGAAAAAGCTTATCTCTACGCCATCCCGAAAAAATATTATGAAAAATACAAAATAAGAAAATACGGATTCCACGGAATATCTCACAAATATGTAATGCTGGAAGCCCAAAAAATTCTCAATAAAAAAAATGTCAATCTTATCACCTGCCACCTCGGCCACGGCTCCAGCATCTGCGCAATTAAAAATAACATTTCAATAGAAACCTCGATGGGATTTACTCCATTGCAAGGACTTATAATGGGAGAAAGAAGCGGCGATATAGACCCGGCAATAATTGAATTCCTGGCAAAAAAAGAAAACTTGACAATCTCTCAGATTTTTAATATTTTAAACAAAGAAAGCGGGCTAAAAGGAATTTCGGGCTTGAAAGATATGCGGACAATATATGAAAAATCCAGGAAAGGCGATTTGTCATGCAAGCTCGCAATAGAAATGTTTGTCTATCGGTTAGTGCAATACATCGGCTCTTACGTCGCTATTCTCGGAAAAGTTGACGGAATTGTCTTTACCGGCGGAATTGGCGAAGGAGCTTTTTATGTCAGGGAAAAAGTCGCCGATTATCTAAACATTAAACTTAACAAAAGCAAAAATCTAAATGAAAAAGGAATCGTTTCAGACAAATCAAAATTAAAAATTTTAGTCATCCCGACAAATGAAGAATTAATGATTGCGAGGGAAATTTCATGAGGTGCAATATTATCTGCGGCGGCCCTGCCGGCCAAGGCCCAAACTTTCTCGCGCGAATAATTTCTCAAGGATTAGTTAAAGAAGGATATTTTGTATTCTGCTCGCGCGAATACGAATCAAGAATACGCGGAGGGCACAACTATAACACCATAACTTTTTCAGACAAACCGATAAATAGCAACGCATCTGAAATAGACATCCTTGTCACATTAGACAATCTAAGCCTCGAGTTTCATAAAACCAGATTAAACAAAAATTCAATAGTTCTAAAAGAAGAGCAGGAAAATATTTCATTTGCAGGAAGAGTTTTCAAATTATTAGAAATTGATTTTTCAATACTCGATAATGAATTAAAAAAATACGGCAATTACAAAGAGAACATCGAAGAAGCAAAAAAAGGATACGCTAAGGAAACAAGAAAATTATCTCTTAGAAAACCCACCTCTAAAAATAAAAATTATTTCATGTCGGGCTCAGAAGCAGTTGCATTGGGTGCTTGCAAGTCAGGAATGGAATTTTATTATTCTTATCCCATGACTCCCGCAACAGCTGTCTTGTTTGAATTAGCCCAGAAAGAATCGATGTTTAACTATAAAACAATAGAGCTGGAAAGTGAAATAGCCTCGATAAACGCAGCAGTTGGCAGCGCAATTACAGGAGCAAAGGCAATGGTTGGAACAGCAGGCGGGGGATTTGATTTAATGACAGAAACTCTAAGCATGATTGGAATGGCTGAAATACCTCTGGTTATTTACTTAGCTCAAAGAACAGGTCCGGGAACAGGCGCAGCAACATTGACAAGCCAGGCTGATTTGCATGCCGCAAGACATTCAGGACATGGTGAATTTCCAAGAGTCGTCGTCGCTCCGGGAGACCCAAAAGAAGCAATTGAAAAAATATCTGAGTTATTTTACCTCACTCAAAAATATCGCATTGCTGGAATCTTGCTAAGCGACAAGCATCTGGCAGAAAGTTTTTATTGTTTTGATGAAAGACCAAAAATAATCACCTCGAAAAAATCAATCCGCCAAGGAGAAAGATTCTCCAGCTATATGTCAGACAATCAAAAAAGTTCAACTCAAGAACCAAAAATAATTGAAAAAATATCAGAAGAGAAGATTAACAAATCAAAATTTCTTGCAAAAGAATCAGATAAATTCGAGACATTCAAGATTCACGGAAAAAAAGACAGCAAAAATATAATCGTTGGATGGGGAAGTACAAAAGGTGCGATTCTCGACGCTATTGCTGGACTAGACTGCAAATTCCTTCAAGTTCTGTATATAGAGCCATTAAGCCAAAAAATAAAATCCGAATTATCAAAAGCTAAAAATATTATACTTGTCGAAAATAACTCAACTTCCCAGCTCTCAGAAGTTCTAGCCGAAAAAACAGGCGTTATCATAGAAGAAAAAAATAAAATTCTGAAATACGACGGATATCCGTTCATGTCAGATATTTTAGTTTCAGAAATAAAAAAGAGGTTAAAATGACAGGAATAAGAACAAACGCAATTCCAAGCTGGTGTCCTGGATGTTTCAACTTCCAGATACTCGCAGGCGTTCAAAACTTTTTAGACAAGCAGCTAAAATCCGGAAAGAAAAAACAAGATTTTGGCATCGCCGCAGGAATTGGCTGCCACGCAAAAATATTTGATTATCTTAGCCTGCCTGGAATTAACACCTTGCACGGCAGAGTACTGCCAACCTGCATCGGAATGAAACTCGCAAACCCAAAATTAAATATCTTGGGATTCTCAGGAGACGGCGACGCATATTCAGAAGGCATGGAGCATTTAGTTCACGCAGCCAGATACAATCCTGACATTAAATATATCGTCCACGACAATCAAGTATTTGCTCTTACTTTAGGAGAGCCAACACCGACGACAGAACAAGGTTTTGTTGACAAAACAAATCCGTCAGGAGTTCAAGTTCCTCCAATAAATCCAATAAAAATCATGCTGGGCGCCGGAGCAACGTTTGTTGCGAGGATATTTGCAAATGCTGCCCAAGTCCAAGAAATTCTAACCGAAGCATTCTCTCACAAAGGGTTCGCGTTTATTGAAATACTCCAGCCTTGCTTGGTTTTTCATTCAGACAAAGGTTATGATTCTAGATTTTACAACTTGCAAAAATCAGGCCACAACAAATCAAGCATTTCAGCAGCGTTTGCAAAAGCAGAAGAATTTGACTACAATTCAAGCTCTTCAAAAATTCCTCTGGGAATATTTTACCAGGAAAAAAGAAAAACATTCGAGGAGATTAAATCAAAAAAAGCCATGAAATCAAAAATCTTGGAGGAACTATGGCAAAAATAACCGTCGACAAAACAAAGTGCATTGGCTGCGGTTCATGCGTCGCGCTCTGCCCGAACACATTTAAAATTGTGAACAACAAATCAGTCGTCCAAAAAAAAGAAGTTAAAAATCCTGCCTGCGAAAAAAACGCAGAGGCTTCCTGCCCTGTGCAGGCAATTACAGTAAAAGAATAAATGAAAAAAGTGCTCTATTTCGGAAATCCTTATATAAAAGAAGACAGTCTTGCAATAAAAGTAGCTGAAAAATTAAAAAAAGAATTTCTAGGAATAGAATTTCTATACGTTCAAGATACATTTCAGTTAATTGACATGGACTTAAGCAATTCCATTTTACTCGACGTTGTCCAGTCAATCAAAGACGTTTCACTCATCAATCAAGACAATATAATTTCCAGCAGAATTTCAACGACTCACGATTTTGATTTGGGATTTTTTCTGAAACTTACAAATAAGAAAGTAAAAATAATTGGAATTCCGCAGTTTTACGACGAGGAAAAAGCTGTTGACAAAGTAAAAGCTATTCTTCAAAATTTATCTAAAACTTCTCCACCCAGTCAACCTTCAAAAAATGCGTCGAGCATGAAAAGCAGGGATCATACGCCCGTATAAGCTTTTCAATCTCCATAACAATCTTCTCCTTGTCAACGTCCCTCTTCAGCAATTCCTGAACATAATTCTTTATGTCTATTTCCATCTGATTAAGATTCTGCGCTGTCGGCGTTATTATATTGCAATATTCAATTTTCCCGTCTTTGTCTATTTTATACTCGTGGAATAAAGTTCCGCGGGGAGCCTCAACAGCAGCCACTCCTATCCCCGATTTTATCCTAATTTCTTTTTCCCCGCAGTCATATTTTCCCGCCCCAAGTTTTTCAATCAATCTTTCAGCCAAGCCAATACAAAACATTATCTCTATTGCCTGAGCGACGTTATTCTGAAAGGAATTTTCCAATGGCAGCTCGATTTCATATTTTTTAATTAATCTTTTTGTCTCTTTGTCTAGCAAATCACGATTATTATTCACTCTAACCAGCGCCCCCGTAACAAAACTTTTGTTGTCAAACAAAACAAATTTCGAAGTCCCGTATTCCTTAATATTTTCTTTCAGATGTTTGCTATAATCTCTTGTTTTAATTTCAACATTATCAGAAAGTATTTCTCCTGAAGAAAAAGCATACTCGTCGTCTTCGTGCAAGCTCAAATATTTTGTTTCTCTAACTAAATCAGGATATTTAATCGAGCTGAACAATTTCAGTGTATCCTCTGCAACTTTCTTAACTTCATTAATTCCAGTTTTCAACTCGCTAGACCCTTTTGCATTTGAATTAAATCCCACGAAAGGATGAATTTCTCTTCCTCCAAAAGTTTCAACTATTTTGTTTCCAAACCTTATTAATTTCAAAGCATCATCAACTTTCCCTCTCTGTTCTTTAGCCATTGTCAATGCGCTCAAGCCCAAATAATCCGGCAATGCCAAAAAATAAAGATGCGTCGCATGGCTCCTTATTCTTTCTCCAATCAGTAATAAGTCTCTGACGATTTTCTCTTTCTCGCTTGCTTTAATTCCCAAAGCGTTTTCTAAGGCGTAAATTGCAGCCACACTATGAGAGCAGCTGCAAATCCCGCAGATTCTTGAAACAATTTCTTGTATATCTTTTATATTTTTTCCTAAAACTAATGCTTCAAAAAAACGAGCGCCTTCCTCTGTTTCGAGTTCACACTCTTTAACAACATTCTTCTCGATTTTAAGTTTGAGACTTGCGTGTCCTTCAATTTTGCATATATGGTTTAGTTCTATTTCCCGAGCCATTTTGAATCCTTCTCCATTTCTTCTTCAAAGCTTAATCCTGCAAAAGTTTCCATCTTGTCTTTTATCGATTTCTTGTTGTATCCTCTTTTCTTTAAGTTTGCTGTGTAAGCATTCATGTTCGCATCTTTGCTTGGCCCCCTGCATCCATAACACCCAACCCCGTTGCTTGGGCAAAGCGCAGAGCATCCTCCGTTAGAAACAGGCCCCAGGCAAAGTTCTCCCTCTTCCAGCAAGCAAGCATTTCCTTTCTTCCTGCACTCCATGCATACAGGATCTTGGCAATTCTTAAATTGCGTTCCGCTAGCCAAATGATTTACAAAAGAAACAATCTCTTCTTTATTCGGGGGGCACTGCGGCAAATAATAATCAACTTTGATATGCAAATTTATCGGCGTGGGCTTCTCGGATTTCAGGTGGTTGTGTTTTGGATAAACAAATCTCATTGTTTTCTCATCGTCTTTGAAATTTTTTATTGAAGGCACGCCCCCAAAACAAGAACAGGCGCCTAAAGCCGCAACTATCTTCGAGCGTTTTCTAATTTCATCCAAAAAAATAATGTCGTCGTCAAAAACAACAGTTCCCTCGATAAAAACAATATCAAAATCTCCTTTGTATTTGTCTTCTTTTATCAACGGAAACGATTTAATTTCTAATAAATCATTAATCTTTTTGAAAGTGTCCTCAAATAAAATGCTCAGCAAGCACCCCGAACATCCAGATATTCCAAAAATCCCTGCTTTCAGTTTTGAATTATTTTTATTTTGCAGATTCATTTTCCAATTTCTCCTTTATTATATCGTATCTAAAAACAGGCCCGTCTTTGCAGGTATACAAATCCTGAATCAGGCATCTCCCGCAAGACCCCGCAGCGCATTCCATTCTTCTCTCCATGTTCCAGTAGATTTTATCATTCTTTATCCCCACAGAGTTCAACTTCGCCGTCGCAGATTTCATCATAATCTCCGGCCCGCATAAAACCCCGCACGTATTTTCAGAATTAATTTTTTTCTTTTTCAAAATATCCGGCAGCAGTCCAACTTCATATTTTAATTTCCCGGCGTATTTGTCGAGGCATAAAGTAAAATCGAATTTCTTTTTCCATCTTTCAATTCTGTCTCCTAGCAAAATAAAACTCTCGTCCTTGAAGCCAAATAAAATCTTAATCTCTCCGAAATTTTTTCTGTTTTGTTCTATATAATCTATCAACGAAGCAACAGGAGCAATGCCGGTGCCTCCCGCAGCAAGCACCAAATTCTTCCCCTCAATTTCCTTGAAGTTATATCCTCTTCCATAAGGCCCCCTGATAAAAACGCCGTCCCCTTTTTTCAAATTAAAAAGAGTATTTGTCACGCTGCCTGAATTTTTCACAAGCACGTCGGCATATTTTTTGTTGTACGAGCAGGAAGCAAGAGGGCACTCTCCAATTCCTAAAATAGAAAGCTGGAAAAATTGCCCGGGCAAAGGATTAATTTTCGTTTTCACCTTGAATAATTTCACGTCTTCAGCGTATTTTTTTACGCTGATTATCTTTGCTTCAGAAGGCTCGTAAGTCATTTTATTTTTTATCTCCTTTTTTTGATTTGATGGAATTAATTGTTTCAACCCAATCAATCCTCGTCGGGCAGGCTCTCAGGCATCTCCCGCAGCCAACGCACATGTATTTGTTGAATCTCTTGTTGTAAAACACTATCTTATGATAAACGAAATGCTTGAATCTGGAAGCTCTTGATTCTCTGAATATTTTTCCGCCGGCAACTTCTGAAAAACTTTTTAGCTGGCATGAAGATTGGGTTTTTATTCTCTTCCCAGAGTTCTCTGACAATTCTTTAACATCTTGGATATCAAAGCAATTACAAGTCGGACAAAAAACGGTGCACGCAGAACAGCTCAGGCATTTTTCAACATCCTCGTCCCATTTCTTATTAGAATAATCTTTTTCAATATTTTTGTTCTCAAGTTTTTTAAAATTTTTAATCTCCTTCTTCACCTCTTTGTCAGCATTATCCAAATTTCTAACAAGCAAAGCTCCTTTCTTCGAGCCTATAGAAATATAATATTTATCCCCTGAAGCATAGAAAAATAAATCATAGTGTTCTTCTAACTCCATTGAATTGCAAAAACAAAATTCATCCGGCTTCTCGCAATATAATCCTACAAGTATTGTATTCTGCCTTTTTTTTATATATTCTGGATAGGACATAACTCTGTCTAAAACCAGCAAGGCGTTCAAATCACATTTCCGAAGTCCAAAAACAATTCTCTTCCTCCCCTCTGTCTTGTTCTTTTTAATTTTATTATTCTTAAAATCAAACAACGTCTCATTTTCAGGAAGAAAAAACTGCTTTAAGGGAACAAGAGTTATTTCGTCAAGATACATATCCTCTGGATTTTTCAGAATTTCAAATCTCGCTATTTTTCTTTTGACAGGAGCTATAACCTCATAATTTTTCATCAAGCTTTTGACAAAATTATTCAACTCTTTTTTCTCTATAATTTTTTGCATTTTTCACCGCTTATCTTGAATTATCATGCAATTACAACTTAAAAAACTTTTGAAATACAAATAAATTTAAACTATTGGCATTATCTAATAAAGAGGTATTTGCATGCACGAATTCATTTTTGCCAAATCTTTGTTAAAAGAAATTGAAGAAACAAAAATCGCCGATGAAGAAATAGATTCGATAGAATTAGAATTAGGCGAGCTAGTTGGCATCGAAAGCCGCGAATTAATTGAAGCATTAGAAAATTTGACGTCGTGGAAATATAACATTTCAATTAAACCCTCGCTGATAAAATGCAGGTGCAGTTATGAGGGCAGAGCAAAAATAGAAGAAAGACTGCACGATTTAGTTGTCTTCTCCTGTCCAAATTGTTCTGATACTCCAAAAGCCATCGAAGGCGATAAAATCAAAATCACTAAAATAAATTACAAATAAAATGTGCTTGACAATACCCGGAAAAGTCATAGAAATAAAAAAAGATTCTTTTGTTGTAGATTATGTCTCAGAAAAAAGAGAAGCAATAGCAAGCGCAATAGATGTTAAGAAAGGAGATTATGTTATAGTAAGCAATAAAATAATTATAAAAAAAATACCAGAACAAAACGCTAAAAAAATTCTTGAGATGCTGCAATGATTGATAAAATCAAAAAAGACAGTCCAGAACTCATTGTTCTGAAATTTGCTCTGCCTTGCCTGGCGATACGTGTTCTCGAAGGAACTCTGGCACAAGAGCAGTATAGGTCATATGAATCCTCCTGCCTTTCTGGAAAAGCAGTATCGCGAAAAGAATTGGAAGAGTTGCTTCCCAAAGAGCATAAACGAAGATCAGCGCTGGCAAAAAAATTAAACAGCTCTCCTTGGGACAGAGAAATTGTCAAATCTTATTGGTCTGATTCCAGAGAAGGACATAATTCAGTTGTAAATTCCGACGAAGATTCACCAGAACACGTGAAAGAATTCTGCAGAGTTCACGAAGCAACAGTCGTTTCATTAAAAAATAATCAGCAATTTCGAGTGTCTTATGACGATGTTAACAGAGAAGTAATCGGACTCTTAACTCCAAACGTCCAACCCGGAGACAAAGTTCTCATTCACAAGGGTTTTTCAATCTATCAGCAGATTAACGGGGAGTATTATCTCTCATAAAAATTCAGGAAACAAATCCCTGACAAATTTCTGGTCTCTCGCAGAAACCAAAGAAGGATTCTGCTTTATTGCGGCAGATAATCTTCTGGCTAATTCTTGCTGAGATTCACTGCCCAGCGAATGGTGCGGATTTTCCTCAAGTGCTTTTCTTTCAGCCAAAGTTTCCTCTTGAAAAAACTGCTCTTGGTCAGTTTCATTTCTGTCAGTCCGAACAATTCTGTTTCTAAAACCCTCATCTGTTTGCATTTGTGCAGCATAAGTATCAAACATTTCCTGAGCATTTCCATACATGTGCAGCGAGTCACTCGTGTCGTCTATACTTGCTATCCTAACAATTTTATTCTTTCTTTGAGATAATTTCAAAGCAACTTTTTCTACAAGACTTGTTAATCCCCACCCATTCATAAGCCACGCTTTCATGTCTCTGCTTCTGAAATACCAGTTCGCATTCAAATCTATTCCCTCTTCGTTCTCATAACATCTAAACCATATTCTTTGAAGACAAGGCCTGTTGCTTTCTAGCATCGGATCAGCAGTTGGCATCCAAGTTGTAGCCTGAGCTCCCTTGCTCGTTATATCTCTTTCCAAATCTTGTAATACAAGTTCTATTTGGTTTACTCCTTTTGGAAGCAGCACTCCTCCGTCAGGCGCATTCAGATTAGTACTCGGATTCCAGTCTTCTAATCTCCTATGATAAGTATAGGTCCATTTAGTAGTTCCTGGCTCTATCCAAGAATCATGAATCCCTTCAACAACTTCTTGCCTGTAGCTTTCCAGCCCCCTGTAACTATCTGGAAAACAAAGATGCATCCTCGGTTCCTTCAAAGGATTTTTTATTTCAACACTGACCTTTGCTTCTATGCTCGGAGGAAATAAATGTTTTCCGTCGCTGTCTGTTTGGTCATAGTGTGTTCTGCTTCTCGTCCCGTATTTATGAAGCGCGAGTATCGCAAGTTCATAAGCTGCAGGATATGTTTCGCCCGAAACAAAAATTCTTGGAAGTTTTCCTTCAACATCAGCCGGACTCACTGCATACTCCCCTCTTGAGTCTTTAAAAAATTCTAGCGTCATTTTCTTTTTTCATTCAGACAAAAATATCCGATTATTTAAATTAGCATATACTAAAAAATATATTTTATTTCCCGGTAGAATGAAATCCACCATCTCCTCTCGAAGTTTCATTCAGTTCATCTGTCTGTTCAAATTCAGCCCTGACAATCGGCACAGGAACAATCTGCGCAATCCTGTCTCCTTTTTTAATTTCATAATCTTTTTGCGTAGAGTTATATAAAACAATTTTATATTCTCCTCTGTAATCAGAATCTCCAAGCCCTGCGAATCTGTGTATTCCTTTTGCTCCCAAACCGCTCCTGTCCCAAACCTGAAAGCAGTATCCTTCTTGAATTTCTAAACTAATTCCCGTCTTGATTATTTTCGTCTCGCCTGCCTTGATTGTCACGTCCTCGACAGAATACAAATCAAAACCAGCGGCTTCTTCGCTCCCATAAAAAGGCATTTTTGCTTCAGGGCATAATAATTTAATTCTCACCTTAACTCTTTGCATATCTCCTTAGACTAAATATGTTATTTAAAGATTTAGATGTCTGCCTAAAATTACTCTTTCATCTCAATTTTAATCTGCACAGAGCGCGGAATCTGCAGTTTCATAATCGGATGCAAAACTCTTTCCTCTGCAGGAATATCCAAAACCCTTCGATGAACCCGCATTTCAAATCTGTCAAATGTAGCTGTTCCGTTTCCGCACGGCGACTTGCGCGTTGTAACTTTCATTCTTCTTGTCGGCAGGGGAACCGGCCCGCGCATGACAACTCCTGCTCTTGTCGTAATCTCTTTTATCATTTCTATAACACTGTTTAAGTTTTCTATTTCAATGCTGCTTAACTTTATTCTTACCTTTGCCATGTTCTTCAGAGAAAAAATTGGTTTTTAAAACTTCCCATGCCTTTTCTTTTTTCCAGGATGTATTTCTTTTGAGTAATTTATTTCTCGCGCTATAGGTTCAGAAGGTGCTGGCTTGTAGCTAATCAATCTTTCTATTTCTTCGTCGCTTATTCCGTCGCTATCGCGGTTCCTTGCTTCCCAAAACACAGGGTCTGGTACTACTCTAACCATAACGAAACATAAAAGAAGGCGGTTTAAAAAACTTTAGGCGCAAATTAAAAGTGGGCCCGCGCGCCGCGAGCACGGGGCCCTTTCATCCCAGCCTAAGCGGGATGAATATGATACAAAGCCAAATAACTATCCCGTTAAAAACTTAACTATCTTATGATACTATAAAGTTCTCAGGATAAACATTTCAAGTTGTTATATTTTAACTTATCTTAAACCTCTAAAAGCATATCGATAACGACGATAAATCAAATCCAGATAATTATCTTGAGTTATTAATTAAACATAAATTTTTGTCATGTCTCGCAGTTTTAATAGTTTCATGTCTTGTCACTCTTAAAAATAATCTCTCCTTCATGCAATTCTCAAAAAGTCCGCGGATATTTCTCAGCAATTTTTTATTAGACTCCTCGGCATTCTCTAATTCTCTGTAAATTTCAGACAAACTCTCCTTCGCTAAAAAATACGCAGCCCCAGTCCGATAATCTAAGCAGTCCATCAAACTTCCCCGAATAAAGGTTTAAATAATCTTTCGTTTAATTATAAGAATGATAGACATCAAGCTAATAAGAGAAAATCCAAAGCTAGTGATAGAAAACATAAAAAAGAAATTCCAAAATGAAAAAATAAAATTAGTTGAAAAGGTAAAAATCCTCGACGAAGAATGGCGCAAGTTAAAATCCGAAGCCGATTCTCTCCGCGCCGGCAGAAACAAAATCTCAAAAGAAATTTCCGAAGCCATAAAATCCAAAGACAAAAAGAAATCAGACAAATTAATGAAAGAAGCAAAGGCAATTCCTGAAAAAATAGAACAGCTAGAATTAAAATCAGCCAAACTTGAATCTCAAATCAAAGAAATCATGTACCAGATACCCAACATGATTCACAAGTCAGTTCCTATTGGAAAAGACTCCTCGGAAAATAAAGAAATAAAAAAAATCGGCAGTCCAAAAAAATTTGACTTCGAACTAAAAAATCACGTCGAGTTAGCTGAATCTTTGGGAATTGCAGACTTTGACACTTCTGCAAAAGTTTCCGGCAATGGATTTTATTATCTCCTCGGAGATTTAGCGTTATTAAATCAGGCATTAATCAGATTCGGAATTGAAAAAATGGTAAGGCAAGGATACAAATATATTGAAACTCCGTTAATGATTCACGAAGACGTTTTAAACGGCGTCTACTCGACAGAAGAAATAAATGAAATGTCATACAAAATTCAGGACGAAGACTTGTTCCTGATAGCAACATCAGAACATTCTTTAATCGGCTACTACAAAAACAAAACTCTTCCACTAAAACAACTTCCTGTCAAAAATACTTCCTATTCAATGTGCTTTAGAAAAGAAATCGGCTCTCACGGCATCAACGAAAAAGGACTTTTCAGGACACACCAATTCAACAAAGTAGAAATGGTCGTCGTCTGTCACCCTGATGACTCCTACAAGATTTACGACGAAATGCTGAACATCGCTGTAGAAATCTATAAAGAATTAGGAATCCCGACAAGAATTTTAGAATGCTGTTCCGGCGACTTGGCAAACCTCAAGGCAAAGTCTTGCGACATTGAATTCTTCTCCCCCATAGAAAAAACATACAAAGAAGTCGGCTCATTGACAAATATGGAAGAGGCGCAGGCGCGAAGATTAAACATAAAATTCACAGACAAAAACGGCGAAAGAAAATTCTGCCACACTCTAAACAACACAGCAATAGCGACGTCAAGAGCAATGCGCGCAATTTTGGAAAACTACCAGACAAGAAATGGCGAGATAGAAATCCCGAAAGTTCTCCAGCCGTATATGTTTGGAAAAAAATTTATTAAGAAACAAAATTAAATAATTCTCTGCTCGTTTTATCAGCTGTTAAACAAAATTCCAAGCATAATTAATTAATCTCCTTTCCAGTTTGCAATCTCCTCACAGCATCCAAAACCCTGCTATCTGGCGACAAGACAAAAACATGGTCTTCCGGAGAGCGGACAGCGCGATAAATCTTTTGCAAAAAGTCTCTTCTCGCTACATCTTTATAAAATTCCCAATACCAATTTCTATGCGTTCTTTGAAGAACCTTCCAAAAAATATCGTTGACATTCGGATTCGGGTATTTTGTAAATACAACAGAATTGCAAGTCGTCCCGGGAAAATCAATTCCCCGCGAGCATTTCGTCGTAAACAACTCTTCAAATAATCCTCTTTTAAATTTGGATATTCTCTCTCCAGTTTTGTCGTCGCTTTGTAATTCCAAAAGTTGTTCTCGCGAAATTAAATCTCTCAACTCAAACTCTCCGATTTCTTTATTCGACGGCAAATCCTTGAAAGCATTCACGTGAACTAAAACCGGCTTAGTCGCTTTGGACAAGCAAACATTCAACGCTTTCAAATATTCCGGGCGCTTGTCGTTAATCAAATTGCTGTACTTGCAGTCAAACTCTTTGCCGGTTCTGTGAATCTCAATTTTTCCCTGATTAATTCCTTCTGCTTCAATAACTTCAAAATTCCGAAGCCCGAAGATATGCTCCAGCACTTCGCGCGAATGCAAAGTTCCCGACATAAAAATAAAAACCCTGTTTTTTTCAATCATTTCTCTCAGTTTTTCTGAAACATTTGTCGTCACAATCTCAACAAGCAAGTTATCTTCGTTCTTCCTAAAAGAAACGTAAGTGTCTTCTAAAAAATCTTCAAAATCCCTTGCAGCTTCAACAGCGTGATTGGCGTAATTCGCTTCGTCAACAACAATCTCGCATTCAAGCTCCGGCTTCAAAAACATTTTCAAAAGCTCTTTGATTTTTGTTTCTCCAGCAGAATAAATCATTCGCTCGTCAACTCCAGTAGCATCTTTATTCTTGATTTCTAATCTCACAAGCTCCATCGCCTTGTCAAGAAAATACCTTCCTTCTTCATCATCAGGAGTAATTTGCTTCAAAGCCCTTTCCAATCGAGTTAAATTCAATTCCTGCTGGTTCGCAAAACTATCCAGGAATTCATCTGCCTCGTCGATAATTTCGACATTTGTCGCTGGCTTTCTGTCCAAAACAGTTTCAATTTTGTATTTCGCAGAATTAAAAATCAAAACATCTGAATCAATATACGACTGGTACTGGTCATAATAAGAGCATCCTTCTTTTCGATGGTAAAAAATAAATTCTCTTCCGTTCAACCCCATGTATCTTTTTTTTCGCGCATCGTCTAATTGTTTTAATTCATAAGAAGCAGAAACAATCGGGCTCCAATATGGATTAACCGGCGCAATTGAAACTCTCCGTAATTTATAAACATCAGGCACAATTTTATTTTTAATGCAGGGATTCCCGTCATAATATTCTTTCAGTTTCTCGGAATTTTTTGGCGTAATTTGAATTGTGTCCGGCAGGTAAGGGTCAGCGCACGACGTTCCCGGAATGAAAATAGAATCATGATTTTCTCTTCCGGTAATCATCGCAATTCTCATCTTGTGCCCGTTCTTTTTCAAAACATATTTCTTATGAAGATAATCTTCCTCATATTGCCTCTGCAAACTTTTTATCGGAACAACAATCGAAGTCCTACCTAATTCCCGCGCAATGTTCAGCGCAATCGCTGATTTCCCGGTTCCGCAGGTTCCGTGAATAAAAATAATTTTCTTTCCGCATTTAACTAATTGAACAACTTCATTAACAATATCTTCCTGGGTTTTTCCGTTTGAAAATTTCAGCGGTGCAAGTTTCTTGCCGTCCTCGTATAAACTCCAGCCTTCGTTAAATATAGGTTCTATTTCTCCTCCAGCGCTTTGCACCAAATCTGCCGACGTCATCAGCTTTCGCGGATTCTCTTTGACAGCGACGCGTTTATTATCCACGCCGACAAGTCTCCCCTCAGAATCGAACTGTAACCTCTCCATCACTGCTTTTTGAAAACTAAGTTTAAAAGAATTTGTATCGTGAAAATCTATCCTCTCAAAACATCCAGCCCTTTCGGCCGACCACCAGACTGACCACGCTTGGGCGGTCGTATGGGTTGCTAATTAACTTCTTAATATCTCCAACCCTTTCCTAGAATTATTAATAATCACCTTATTCGGAATCTCCCTCTTTATCCCATTATCCAGCGTCGCAATATAAATTCCTTTCTTGCCCATTTCAATTAATTTCTCATCAACTTTCCCGCCGCCCAATTTCATCTTTTTTATTTTTTTATTCTCGAGCAATTCAAGAGCAACACCAATCATTGTTCTTTCCTCGTGGGATGCCTTCCCGCTGTTCTTCAAATCCTTCATCTCATCCAAAACTTCCCTCGGAACTTTAACCCTGAATCCTTTCTCCTCTAACTCTCCAAGAAAATCAATTTTCTTCACAAGGCATGAAATAATAAAATTAGTATCTAACAAGACTTCCATGAAATACTAAAGCAAAAAGAGTATTTAACTTTTTCCTAATATTTCAAAATCGATATATTTTTAATAAACAAAATCTTATATTTTTATGCAAAAAGAGAGATTAATCTACATCGATAATCTCAGATTATTTTTAATAATCCTTGTTATTCTTCTTCATATCTCAATTATCTACGGCGGTGCTGGAAACTATCCAATAAAAGAAACAGCCTCAGATTCCATAAGCCCGATTATGCTTACGTTTTTCAACGCAATTTGCCAAAGTTTCTTCATGTCTCTGTTTTTCCTTCTCTCAGGTTATTTCATTCCAAGCTCCTACGACAGAAATGGACCAAAAAAATTCGTTAAGAGCAGATTAATCCGCCTCGGAATTCCTCTGATAATTTATACAACTTTGTTCAAAGTAATTTTAGACTATTTAATGATAAACTTTTACGAAAAAACACCGCTTGCCTTTTCGCAAGTAATCGTTAACAATCTAAAAAATCCCGGATGGGTGGTGGGCCCATTATGGTTTGTCGAAGCTCTTTTGATTTTCACATTTGTCTACGTATTGTATAGAATTTTCATAAACAAAAAAATAATCCTCTTTAATAATAAATTCCCGTCGGCAAAATCAATCATTCTTATAATTCCCGCTTTAGCAATCCTGACATTCATAGTAAGAATATTTATTCCGGTAGGAGAAGAAATTCATGTCTTTCAGCTCGGACATTTTGTTCCGTACATTTTCTATTTTTGGATTGGAATTGTTTCATATCGAAATAACTGGCTGAATACTCTCTCAAATAATCAATCAAAATTCTGGAAAATTCTGGCCATAATCATAATAATTTCTCTGCCTTTCTTGCTTCTCCTAAATTCAAATACCGAAAGTTTTATCGGCGGCTTTTCCCCCGAATCTTTTCTCTTTTCATTATGGGAATCAATTGCCTGCGTTAGTATAATGATTAGTCTAGCAAGTATTTTCAAAAACAGATTAGATAAGCAAGGAAAATTACTTGCCTGGGCAGCCCCTAATTTCTACACAGCCTACATAATTCATGCTCTAGTAATTATTCCAATTGCCTTAATTTTTATGCCAATCAAATTCCCAACATACGTCAAGTTCTTTATTGTTTCACTAATTGCGCTCCCGCTTTGTTTTATTATCAGCAGTTTAATCAGAAAAATTCCGCATGCAAAAAGAGTTCTGGGATAAATGGGCCTGGAGGGAATCGAACCCCCGTCTACTGGGTTCTCCATCAAATTTACTAATTACTGGAGCCAGCTATCCTGCCATTGAACGACAGACCCTTGCAAAAATAAACATTTATCCCGTTTTAAGTCTTACTATAACAATAATTATAAAATCCCTCGCCCAATAAAACCTGTGAAAAAAAACAGAAATAAATTTCTCGAAAACAACGACGCATTTTCAATACTGCCGAATTTAATATACGACGTAATGATAACGCCGTACATCCTCTGCCGAACCGTCGTAGAAATAGCATTAGATACAGACAAGCTAAGAGAAAAAAGAGATTACAGCTTTGAATAAGACATACTAACATTTATAAATAAATTCTTCGTAAATTAGTCATGCCAAAAAAGAGGAAAAGTCATTCTGAGTTTAAAGAAAAAAAGAACCCCAAATCTCTAGAAAAAAAACTTCTTGAAAACCTCGTCGCTCTGCAAAAAGTTCACACAGACCTGGCAGTAAAATTTGACAAGCTGTCAAGGGATATTTCAAATCTATTGACGTTATTCGAAGTAACAGCCCAAAACTTCGCCAAAAACTTGCCGACGGGAGAGATTGAAAAAGACAAAGAATTCTTAGACAAAATAGACAAATTACTAGATCAAAATAAAACTATTGCAAAAGGCCTGACATTAATGGAAGAGCATATGAAGGAGAGAGTTTATGGCGGCACAACTGAAAAGCAACCCGATGAACAAATGCGGCCGTCTTTAAACGAAAGGCCAAGACCTCTTCCACGATTCTAAAATGCCTTCAAAAAATTACCATAAAATAAGAAGAGAATTTTTAGTCGCGTTCACAAAAGCCCTCATAAAAAATTCCGCGCCCCCTGAATTAAAAAAAGAAATCTCCACTCAAGAAACAGTAGAAACCCCCTCTCTTATTGTGAATAAAGAAATAAAAAAAACTTCCCCGCCTCCTCAAATGCGTCCTCCTCGTTTCGTGCGCAGAATGAAAATCGTGCAGCCGCAAATTCAAAAACCGATAATTCAAATTCCCCCGCAGCAGCCAACTCAAATGCAGGGAAGAATTAATTTGGGAAAAGTAGCGCGATTTCTTAAAGACCCCAGCGTTTTAAGCGTGGAATGCACTGGCCCGGAAAAAAATCTTTTGGTCAACCGTTCAGGCGCAATCCAAACAACTCCAGCAGTTTTGACAAAAGAAGAAATAGACCAGATACTGAATGAAGTTTCATCACAAACCCAGATACCGATTGTCCCAGGATTATTCAAGGCATTATTCAGGAATCTTCTGATAACAGCAGTTGTCTCAGATTACGTCGGCTCGAGGTTTATTATTCAGAAGAGAACTCCGTTCTAAATCAAAATATTTATAACAATCCTCTGTTAACAATTTCCAATATGAACCCCCAAGAACTCCTCTCCTTATACCAAATCCAAAAACCAAAAATCCAAAAGCGTTTGAACGAATTCAAATCCCTCGACGAAAAATACTATTTCCCAGAATTCCTTTTCTGTCTTCTAACTCCCCAGTCTCAGGCAAAAAAATGCTGGCAGGCTGTCGAAGAACTCTCAATGCTAAAAAAATTTACTAAGAAAAATGTCTCAGAAATCCTAAAATCAAAAACAAGATTCTACAAGACAAAAACAGATTACATCCTCAACGCGCCGTATCTCTGGCACAAAGAACTAAAGGGAAAAATGAGAAAAGACGACCCGCAATGGTCGAGAAAATGGATTGTTGAAAGCGTAAAGGGAATTGGCATGAAAGAAGCGTCTCATTTTCTGAGAAATATAGGATTTTCAAATAATCAAATCGCAATTCTCGACAGGCACATATTAAAAAATCTAAAAGAAGCCGGCTTAATCGAGGAGACAAAAATAAAATCAGAAAAAAACTATCTGGAAATTGAAAAAATCTATCTCGACTACGCAAACTCGCTCAGCATCCCTCCCGACGAATTAGACTTGCTCTGGTGGTCCAAAGAAAACGGAGAAATTTTTAAATAAAAAAGTTAACCAGTCATCTATAAAATTAATTCTCTAATTATCATAAACTACTCGGAAATTTCTGTTATCATAAAATATTCGGAAATTAATCGAAGATTAATTTCTCGATATTATTACACTAATTATTTTCCCCTAAATAATTTCTCGATGTTGCCGAATCAATGACTCCCATAAACTTAATTGCCCTTCGAGTTTATCACGCTAAAAAATTTAATTAGCAAACCCACCCAATTTCCCTAGCAATTTCTCTTAACGGTTTCGCAATACCATCCTCAGCATAATCAAAAAAACTATTAGCGATAGAACCTCCTGCGCCAGTAGGAATTTCTCTGATTGCCGTCGACGCTCTAAGCCCAGCGTAAGAACTCTCTTTGAATCCTGCTTCAATTGCTTCTAGTCTGGGCTCGCTAAAAATTTGATAAAATCTCCTTAGCAAAAAAGGGTCATCCTCTTCCTTGTCTCGCCCCTCCAATTTTTTTCTAAGCCTTTCTTCAAATTCGCAATCTCTCAATAATCCCTGCAATTCTGAAAAAAATCCTAGAGGTTTTGCGACAACAGTATGAACAGAAAAATCACCGCGATATTTGCTGGCATCAACAGGCGAAAGATTTCCTTTGATAGAATAAATCTGTTCTACTCCCTCAACTCTAACAAAAATATCCAGCCCCTGTCGTTCAATATAGTTGCCCCCCTCAGAAGAAAGTTCTCTCCCTTTCAAAGGCCCAGCAGAATCGTGAACAATCCACTCCTGCATTCTCTCTACCAGATGATAAGAAGAAATCTTAATTTCTTTGCTTTCAGACATATTAAACTATGCCCAAACGATTAATAAAACATTATGGCACTCCACAATATATAAAAAAGGAGTACTCTTTATGGATAACATGAAAAAAGTGATTGTCTTATCATTAGGCGGCTCTTTAATTATACCTGAAAAATCCAACTTCAAATTCCTGGACAAATTTGTAAAAACCCTCCGAAAAAATTACAAAACTCACAAGTTTGTCGTCGTATGCGGCGGCGGCTCGATTGCCAGAAAATACATCGATGCATTAAAGAAAGAAGGAAAGTCTAAAAAAGAATTGTCAATGGCGGGAATAAGAGCAACGCGGACAAACGCGCAATTTGTAATGCAGCTTTTCGGCAAATCAGAATCCAACGACATTCTGCCAAAAAATATGCAGGAAATCAAATCAAATTTATCAAAAAATAACGTAGTAATCTGCGGCGCCCTGAGATACACAAAAGACTCAACGTCAGATTCAACAGCAGCTGCTCTGGCAAAATATCTAAATTCAGATTTCATTAACTTGACAAATGTCGACGGACTTTACGACAAAAACCCCGTAACAGACCCAAAAGCAAAATTCATACCAAAAGAATCCTGGAAAGATTTTCAAAAACGCGCAAGCAAAATAAAATTCAAGGCAGGGCAGCATTTTGTCTTAGACCAAAAAGCAGCGCAGATAATAAGCAAACACAAAATCACAACCTACATCATCGGCCCCAAACTAAAAAATTTAAATAAGGCTCTGAAAGGAAAAAAATTCAAGGGAACAATTATTCAAGGATAAAATTATCCGCAAATTAATTAAACACAAAATCACTAGCCCATTCATGAGAAAAATAGAAATCTCAGATATTATAATTTGGATATCATTATTAGTCTTAATAATTTATGTTCTCGGTAAATTAACAGGCGTAATCAACACCCCAGAATGGTTAACCTTGCTGCCTATTATTTCTCTAATATTCTTTGCAGGAGCATTTTATCAAAAAGTCTTTGGGTTTATGAACCAAATGTACATCAGAACAGACTATCTAAAAAATAGATTGGACGAACACGGCAAAAGGATTTCAGTATTAGAAAAACAATAACATCAAGAGTATTACTTCGCTCTAATAAAACCAAGCCTATTAACTATCTCTTCTTTCATATCAGGATAACCAACATCTAATATTTTCATTGCTTTATCGCAAGTTTTAGGACTCTCATACAACTCCTTAAATCTTTTACGCCCCACCTCGCTCCCCAACATTGCTCTCGCCCACGCATCTTTATCCTCCATTCTTTCATTCAAATTTTTGTAAGTCTGCTCGTCCAAAATATTTTGTTCTTTCAAAAAATCCCAGGCATGCCCATCAAGCGGCACAACAGCCTCCGACCTTAATCCCAAATCTTTCATAACGCCAACTCCGTCTTCCAATCTGTCAACATAAAAAAAGATATTTTCAATCCTGCCTCCGGCATTTCTTATCGTCGGTATCCAAGTATTTCTCGGCGAACTTCCTTCATTATTCAAGTCAGCGACATGCACAACTCTTTTGCCTTTAACATCTGCTCCAATAGTTTTTCCATCTTTGTAAATAGACAAATGAGGTTTCTGTAAACTAAGTGCAACCGGATTAGAAAATATCCAATCTCGACTTTCTCCGCCGGAAACAACATCAAATTCGTAAGGTTCAATCACATCGCATATCAATTCAGCAACAGCTCTAACAGCCAAACAATAGTCTCCCCCATTCTTCATAACAACTTCGCTGTTCACATAATAAGGTCCTATTTGCCCAGACGTATACGGAAAAAAAGTATCTGTAAATTTAAATCCGCTATTTCTAACAAGAATTCCCAAGTTGTCTTCTTGCATTCTTATTCTTTCCATCTCCCTCTTTCCCTAATGCGATTTATAATAATTTATATACTAAAATAATCTCTTCTCAGAATGATAACAACTCCAAACATCAATGGTTCACAAATCTCGTTGTTAAACCACGATAACCAACAGATATATTGTCATTTCTTAATCTGCCATCTATTTGCGCACTTGCCTCTAATCGTTTCACAAATGAATAAACACTAACTTTTTCTTTACGTGGTTCGTTTATTTCATAATCTTGATCTAGTACTTTTATATCTGGCTCACGGTGCCTCTCTGCCCAGCCCTCAAGATGATACTGCCCGGGTTTTTTAAAATCTAGCACAAAACACACTGCAGATGTCGTAGGTACGTTCATGCGAAATTCGTTAGTGTCTTCTTCCTTTATTATTTCTAATGCGCCTTCAAGCAATAAATTTCGTTGGACTGTTGTCTTTTTTTCCTTAGGGTTCTCTAAGTCCGAACAAACCAATGTAAGATACACTAAAGGCCCCCATGCTGCCGTTATCGCAATTGCGCCTATTATTGTATTTTCTATGATAGAACCAATAGAGTATTTGTGCTTTTTCATTTTATTTTCTATTGGTGCAGGTTTAAAAAGATTACGCAGAATTTTTACTACTTGACTATTCAAAAAAGTATATTATTTAAATAACAATTATCTATTTATTTTATGATAACAACTCCAAACATCAATCAGGCAAAAGAACAAATAAAAAAAACAGCTGAAAAGCCAATAATAGTTCAATCCCCCTCAGACGAATTTTCAAGAAAAATCCTCGAATATGGAAAGTTCCAAATTCTTCTTTTGCCTAAATCACAAAATAAAGACAGATTAAGACATTTAGACTCCGGACTAAACCACGTCCTCGCAAAAATCGCAGCAAAAAATAAAGTGGCAATTGGTATTGACTTAAATTCCATAACAAAACTAAACAAAAAAGAAAAAGCAATCCAACTCGCAAAAATCAGGCAAAACATAAAAATCTGCAGAAAAGCCAGATGCAAAATTGAATTCATAAATATCAAAGACAAAAAAGACGCGCAAGCCCTATTAATCTCCTTGGGCGCCAGCACGCAGCAGATTAATTAAATAACTCTCCAATACGCTTTCGTTATCGTGCAATTTTCCTGCGGCGGAGTTTCTTCAGAAACAATCTCAAATCCTTCTCTTATATAATCATTTATTGCTTGAGAAGTATAATCATATTGCCAATTACCTCTTCTTTGCTGTCTAGCTAGATAAAAGAATTCTAAAAAACCATCATCAGTATTTACAGAAATACCAAGCGATTGAAGGTATGTCTTTAATGTTCTATTGTGCCCTAACCAACCCATGGCAACCCCAGCTTCCTCTCGAGAAAAATAAACTTTATTCCCTTCGAATGTTGTATCTTGTGTTGTTCCTTCTGCACCATACATAGGAACATAACTATACTCAACACCATTAGCATTAACAATTGTATTATTATATATTGTATTATTAATCAACCCAGGATATTGCCACAATGAACAGTCCACAAGATCTGCTAGTTCTATTCCGTCTTCAATTTTAATTCCATAAGGAGAAGGTGTCGCATCAAATATATTGTTAAATACTTTATTCTCTCTCGTAGGATAATGAAATAAAAGTGTTGCGCACGGCCAACCAACACGCCCCGATAAAATAAACGCTCCATTGTTTGTTGAATGTTGTGCTCCTGTAACAATATTACCCGATACTTCAACTCCATAAGTTCCAGAACTTAGCATAACCCCCCAATCAGGCTGTCCTCTATTGTCTGATGTTCCTGTTCCAACAAATCTTTGAACAACGTTATTCTTGAAACTGCCTGTTGGCCCATAAGAATCAGGATAGCCTCCATATCCAGCTAATGAAACATAACCTTGGTAAAAAAAGTTATTTTCAACGCGCATTCCCCCTCTGAATTGATCTCCAGAAGCACTTATCAAACTGATGCTATCAAATAAACCCGATTTCATATTTTGTGATTCTCCAGAAATGTACATATTTCTGTTATAGATATCATAGTATTGTCCATTTGCAAGCGACGGCGGCCAGCCTGTGGCTTCTGGATCTCCTCTTGAAAATCCATTCCGCATAAGAATACATTCTTCTATTCGGAGTATTGCATCTGTTTTTCCAGAATAAAAAATTCCTTGATTATGACCTCCATCCGTTCTAAAATTATCTGTAAACACACACTTTCGAAAAATTATTTCTGAACCTGTATCTTGTATAGTTACTCCACCCGCTTCAAACCAAACATCTTCAAATAAAATATTTCTTGAGAGATTAGTTTGATACATCCAACTCACACTTCTCGAACTGTTGCTCCTGCCATCAAAATGCAAGGATTGATACATAATATTTCTCGGATCAGGATCGCCCCAGCGTTGAATAAAATCAATAGACAAATTACTGGCAATTTTCGGTCTTGGAAGTGATAAGTCTCCATAAGCCCCTATAATCTGCACTTCTGACTCTGATTTGCCGCCCGAAGCCACAAGACTTACATTAATATCAAAAATATCTCCTCTCTTAAACAACCACCAATCCGGATAATTATATCTGGTACATGTTCTATATTCGCCAGGAAAACCCCCCGGCCCAATGTCTCCACATCGTTGAACAGGGTCATTGCTGTATCCTTTAGGAGCAACGTAAATCCAATTTCTAAATGTTTTTATATTTCCAGTCGGATTCATAGGGTCTGTTCCATAAGCAATTCCAAACTCATCAGCCCCATTTAACGATGAATCAACTATATTAGAACCATTCCAAAAATAGATTTCACCAGTTATATCATCACCTTCCGAGCTCAGATAAAATATTCTCGAACCAGGCTGACTTAAATTTCTTAAAGGAATTGAAGAATCGTATGGCGTCGGAGTAAAAACTGTCCATCCATCAATCAGCGTTCCTCCTCTTTCATTATCGCTAATGTTCATGCAACCAATATCTACAAGCCAATCAATCAATCCATCACCATCATTGTCAATCCCATCGTTGCATTCGGCAGCATTCACCTTTCCGGCTAACCCAATCAAAATCAAAATTCCAAGAATAATCAAAACACCCTTTTTCATTTTGCTAAATATCTGCAGATATTATTAAACCTTTCCTTCATACTATTATTAACCCCTCCCCAATTACAGCACAACCTTTTTAACCACAAAAAACCTCAATCGACGATGGCGCAGGATATAAACAAGCTATTAGAATCCCTCTCCCCTCTAGAAATAAAGATTCTCCCGTATCTAAACCTAACAATAGAAGAAATAAAACAAAAAACGCAATTGGATAATACGTCTGTCCTCCGCGCCTTAAAATTCCTGGAAAACAAATCAATTCTGAAAGTCGAAACAGCAAAAAAGAAAATAATTGAACTGGGAATAAACGGAATTTATTACAAAAAAAATCATCTCCCCGAAAGAAAACTTCTCCTCCTATTAGAACAATCAAATCACATACAAATAGAAGAAGCAAAAAAACTTTCAAAACTATCAGACAACGAATTCAAAGTTTCTCTCGGTGTCCTGAAATCAAAAGCATTAATTGAAATAAAAAACGAAAAAGTCTCCTTAACTGCAAAAAAAGAAGAACTGACTAAAAAAACACTTGAAGAAAAACTTATCGAAGCTCTTCCTCTCGAATTCGACTCTCTCCAACCAGAGCAGCTCTACGCGTTTCAAGTTCTCCAAAAAAGAAAAGACATCATCCAAATAGAAGAAAAAACAATCGTCTCGTTCAAATTAACAGAATTAGGAAAACAAATCGCAGGCAGAGAAATCAAGCTGGATTTAATAGAAGAACTAACTCCTGAAATAATTAAAAATTGGAAAAAAAATAAAAAATTCCGTTCATATGATATCACTTCTCCTGTCCCGGCAATTTACGGCGGAAAAAAACATTTTGTCTCTCAGGCAGGCGAATACGCGAGGCAAATCTGGCGCGACCTCGGCTTCAAAGAAATGACAGGCCCAAAAGTTGAAACTTCTTTCTGGGTTTTCGACGCGCTCTTCACTCCCCAAGATCATCCAGCAAGAGAAATGCAAGACACCTTTTTCATCAAAAATATTCCTGGCTCTCTTCCAAAAGACAAAGCACTCGTCAAAAAAGTAAAAGAAGCGCACGAAAAAGGGTTGGCAGGAAGCAAGGGATGGCGGTACGAGTGGACAGAAGAAGAAGCCTCAAAAATTCTTTTGAGAACTCATACAACAGCAATATCCGCGAGAACGCTTGCAAAATTAGATAAAAAAGAACTCCCTGCAAAATTTTTCGCAATAGGACGATGCTTTAGAAATGAAACAGTCGACTGGTCTCACGGTTTTGAATTCAATCAGACAGAAGGAATTGTCGTCGATAAAAACGCAAATTTCCGAAATCTTCTCGGTTACCTGAAAGAATTCTTCACAAAAATGGGCTATGAAAAAATTCTTTTCCGCCCGTCATTCTTCGCCTATACAGAACCAAGTGTTGAAATCGCAGTCTGGCATCCAGAGAAAAAAGTCTGGCTCGAACTTGGTGGCGCAGGAATCTTCCGTCCCGAAGTAGTAATTCCTTTCTTCGGAGAATACATTCCAGTCCTCGCCTGGGGCCCCGGCTTCGACCGTTCAATCATGATGAACTACAACATAAATGACCTCCGGCAGGTTTACAGCAATGATATCGAAATGCTAAGAAAAATTAAACCTTGGTTAAAATAAAATGAATATTCAACAACTACAACAACAATCGTCTGAACTCCTAGATAAAATAGATTCAAAACACCCGGATAAAAAGCACGATGCGGAAACAACTTTCATCCATCTAATAGAAGAACTCGGAGAGGTAGCAAGACAACTGTTCAATGAAAAAATCGGAAGAGATAAAATAGACAAAGAAAATTTATCAGAAGAAATAGCAGATTGCACTATTTTATTATCTAAATTATCTAGTAATTATAATATCAATTTAGAACAAGCAATAATTGATAAACTAACTAAATTAAAAATAAGATTTAATATAGACTAAAATGGCAAAAATAAAACTATCAGATGTAATCTTTTGGCTGATAATAATCGCAATTGTAGCAATAGCCATTTGGAAATTATTTGGCTCGCCGACAGACACCTCGTCAATAATTGCTATCGCCTTGTTCGTCGCTGGCTCTGAATTAATAATCTGGAAATACGTTTTTAATCTAGAAAAGAAAACAGCAGTAAGTTTCACAAAACTAAAATATGAAATAAATAAAAGGTTTGACACTCTTGAGAATCTAATCAAGCAAAAATAAAATGGCAAAAATAAAATTCAACAGAAAAGAATTCGAAAAAGAAATTAAGCTTACAAAAGAAATAGAAGAAAAAATAACTCTTTTCGGAACATCGCTGGAATCCCTAACTGACGAAGAAATAGAAGTCGAAATTCTCCCTAACCGCCCGGATCTTCTCTCTCTCCAGGGGTTTATCAAAGCGCTAAAAGCCTTCTTAGGAAAAGAAACAGGATTTGTAAAATACAAAGTTAATAAGCCGGAAAAAGACTACAGCATAAAAATTGATCCAGCTTTAAAAAATATCCGTCCTTGCACCGCGTGCGCAATTGTAAAAGGCATTGATTTTAACGACGCCAAAATCAAAGTGATTATAGACCTTCAGGAAAAACTCCACGCAACAGTCGGAAGAAACAGAAAAAAACTTGCGATTGGAATTTATCCCTTGGAAAAAATCAATCTTCCAATTAGATTCGAAGCAAGAACTCCAAAAAATATAAAATTCATTCCGTTGGAAGAAACGAGAGAACTTGACGGCATGCAAATTTTGCAAAGAACTTCAACAGGAAGAACCTATGCCCATCTGTTGGAAAATCTTGACAAATTTCCTGTATTTGTCGACGCCAAAAACAAAATTCTTTCAATGCCGCCGATTATAAACAGCGACGAAACAGGAAAAATCACAGAACAAACCAAAGACGTTTTCGTAGAATGCTCTGGCTTTGATTTTGAAACTCTCAAAAAAACTCTTAACATCATCGTAACAACTCTCGCAGACATGGGCGGACAAATCTACCAGATGAACCTCGGCAAGATGGCAACCCCAGATTTAACCCCTGAAAAAATGAAAATCTCTCTGGAAAACACAAACAAACTTCTGGGATTAGATCTAAAAGAATCTGATATTCAAAAACTTATTCCAAGAATGGGCTGCAATTATTCCGACGGAAAAGTAGAAATTCCTGCCTGGCGCACAGATGTTCTTCATGAAGTGGACATAATTGAAGACATTGCAATAGCATACGGCTACAACAATTTTATTCCTGAAATCCCAAAAGTCGCGACAACCGGCGCAGCAGATATAAAAGAAAAATACAAAACAAAAATAGCAGACCTTCTCGCAGGACTCGGTTTGCTGGAAATTTCTTCTTATCATTTAATCAAGCCGTCCGAGGAAGAAGACAAGAATCTAATCGAAGTTGTCGATTCTAAAACCGAATACAAATTCCTCCGCCCCTCTCTTCTTCCGTCGTCATTGAGAACCCTAGCAGAAAACAAAGACAACGAATACCCACAGAATCTGTTTGAAATCGGAACAGTTTTCTCAAAAAATGCCGAAGCAGAAACCGGAATCAAAGAAACAGAAAACCTAATCATTTCCCTAACGCCCGGAAATTTCACGCAGATAAAACAAATTCTAAATTATCTCACAAAAAATCTCGAAATAAATTATGAAATAGAATCCTCTGTCCACCCAAATCTAATTGAAGGCCGCACAGCGTCTATAAAAATCAACGACAACAAAGTTGGTTATATTGGAGAGCTCCATCCTCAAACATTAAAAGAATGGAACATCAAGATGCCTTGCTCTGTTTTGGAAATTTCCTTGGAAGAAATTTTTAAGATTTTAGAGAATTAGATTTTACATCACTCGCCAGTATGCTTTAGTTATCGTGCAGTTCCCCAGTAAATTACATTCCTTCGGACAACCCCCTCCGCAGTCTGTTCCAGTTTCATCGCCATCCTTAAAACCGTCAGAACAACTAATCGGGAAGGGTGGAACGCAGGGCAATGCCCCAACATATTCGTCGTTAGTCAAGTTAAAAAGATTCCTTCCGCCAGAACAAGCATCACTGTTTAAAACCGGATAATAAGCATTGTTCAAATTAATATGATGGGGAGGATTATATTCTTGCCCCATCGGAGTTCGATTAAAACTGTATTTATCAAATTGCGATCCGCCGACAAAAAAATTGCCGCTACCCTCAAAATAATGAACATCTGTGTCATCTGCAAATCCGGAATTACTAATAATTACAATACTTTTGTTTTGATAATTAATTTGAGGACTCCAAGTCCATTCTGGATTACTAACGGTCCAAACAATATTGCCTAAATCAATTAGATTATCTCGGGTTTCGTTATCTGACCCAAACATTCCAATAATAATGTTCTTGTCAAGTATGATTTCAGAGCCATTATAATTAGTTGCGGTTTTAATTTTTAAACCGCCATTGTATCTGAAATAATCAGTCCATCCAGGAAGACCCTTATAAAATCCAATAAATGTATTGCGACGTATTGTAATATTCTCTCCCAAACTATCAAGAGAAACAGGAACCATGTTTTGTGTATCATAAACAAGGTTTCCTTCTAAAGTCATATTGTCATAGCTTCCGTTTATGCAATTGTTTGAATAGTCATCTCTATAATAAGCTATTCCAGCAGTATTGCCGCAATCATGAATTATATTATTTTTTATTAAAAAATTATCTATGCAACCTCTTATTGCAATACAAGACTGATGCGCACCGGTTACAGGTATCACGCCGTAAATATGGTTTCCTTCGATAATAAACAAAAAATTACTGGCGCTGCTGCCTGCCTGTATGCCTGGTCCAGTATGCCCATGAATAGAATTATTTCTAAAAATCATTCCTTCTCTTATATCTCCTCCGGTATTGATACCCCCGCCAGTATTAAAAATTTCATTATTTTCAAGGACAATATCATAAACAGGCCAAGAGCCTGCAAAATCAGATTTAACATTTATACCATACATATTTGTGCCAGTTACATTATCTTTCCTGTCTCCTTTTACAAATGAATTATAAACATGAATATGTGACGCACTGTTAAATAAGACAGATGTTAAGGCGGAGTTAGTGGAGGAATCTACTGTTATTCCATCAAATGAATAGTAAATCCCAAGTCCTTCTGCGTTGATCTCCATAATATCGAATATAGCAGTTAAAGGAGAAATCGCTTTCCAGTTAACCCATTTCCCGTTTCTTTCCGGAGAATTATACGTACTAAATGCACCATAATTCCCGCCAGATAATAAAAAAGTCATACTATCGTTTGTATGAGTAACGGCATAATTTTGTGCCTGGCTAAGATTAAAATCATTGCCTAAAGAACCATTGTGATTGCCTAAGCCGCTCGGTGAAACGTAAAATGTAAAAAAACAAGTGTTCGGGCAGGAGCCACCGCAGTCTGTTCCAGTTTCATCGTCATCTTGTGCGCTGTTAAAACAATCTGCCTTAACATTCCCGGCTAATCCGATCAAAATAAAAATTACAAAAAGAAATATCACCAATTTTTTCATCCAATTTAATATTGAAAGATATTATTAAACTTATTCCTTCAGTTTAAACCCGCAAGATATGCAAAATTTCTGAGTATCATTAACACTCTTCCTGCAAGCCGGACAATGCGTCAGCGGAACAATCATCTTCCCGCCGCACTCCCCGCAGAATTTTTCATTTTCTCTCCCAATTCTTCCGCAGCCAGAACATTTCGGGGGATAAACTTTCTTTTCAATCACTGTCTTATATCCGACTTTCCCGCCGGAAACAAGCGCTGAAAACGCATCAAGAATAGAATCACCGTCGTTGTATTCACTTAAATCTCTGCAGCTGTCACCACTCATGGGCTTATTGAAAGAAAGGCAGTTTTTAAATTTTTGTCTGGTAAAAACTAGCAAAATCTATTTAATTAATTATCATAAACTACTCGGAAATTTTTGTTATCATAAAATATTCGGAAATTAGCCGAAGGCTAATTTCTCGATTCTATCACACTAATTATCTCCTTAAATCTAAAATTAATTATCCCTCGATTCTATCGCAAGAATTACCCAAAATAACTTCTTTCTTTCCTAATCGTCTCCCCATTCGGCTTTTTCATCGCAGCAAACAATTTCATAAAATCCGGCTTAGCAGTAATCCACGCCTTGAAAATTTCCTTGATAATCTCAACTTCTTTCTTCTCGCTGTAATCAATCTCTCCTTCAAGAGCAATAACATTCAATCCCGCGAACAACCCATAAATTTTCTCAATGCTTTGTCTCTCTTCAGAACCCATGTTCTTCATGTAAGCAAGATACATCCGGGGCGCATTCATCGGATTCAAAAACATTTCCAAAAAACCCAGCGAATTAACAATCTTCTCCATCATCACTTTCCGCACATCCCGGAGTAAAATCTCAGTATCCTTATCAATTTTCTCAATCTCAAAATTCTCATTCAACTCCTTAAACGACGGCAATTTATATTTTTCAGCCAAATCAGAATATTCTTTTTTCAAATCTTTAAGTTCCATAGATTCCACTGACAAAGGCGGTTTTTATAATTATCTAATACAAAATTATTTATTTTTATCGAATCAATAATCTCACAACTTTTAATGAATTATATGGCTCTATAAGAAACCTTAATCTACTTTCTCCAACAGCCCATCAATAATCCTCATCATCTCCTTCATAAACCTTTCCGCAGAATCCTGCCACTGGTCAATTTCCTTTCCGTCGATATTCGAAATTCCGCCGTATTCAATCGCCTTGTGCAAATTATAAATTTCTCTCATCGCTTTTACAAAATCCATCTTCAGCATTCCTGCATCAACAAACGTCTCGCTCAGCATGTCCGGAATATGATTCGGAGAAGGAGGCATTTTCCCGGCAGTCATCAAAGCAGCCTGCGCAGCGTCAACCATCGCCCAGTAAACTCCTTCAATCGCCCCAACCTCTGACATCCTGCTCCTTGCAATATGCCCTGGAACTCGCTGCAATGCAGAATAAACAGCCTCAGGAGTTGACTTTATCTTTCCCTGCAATAATAATGCCTTGATAGGATTAAAGAAACCGCCGTAATCAATCAGCGTCTCGCCGTAGCGGAGAATATTAATGACAACAGGATCCCCGTGCAGTAAGTCATTCCACCACGTCGTCAGTCTGACAGTATTAATGTGCAGGGACTGCCCGTATGCCTGCGCAGCAACTAGTTTCCCCAGCTCTTCCCGGTACCACGCAACCAATTCCATATCCCATTCAATCGCAGCGTCGTCAACAATCAAAATAATATCAATGTCAGATTCTTGATTTGCGCTGTCTTGCGCAGTTGCGTTCGAGCCGAAAAGCACCGACGCCTTCACAAGCCTGTCAAATTTCTTCTGAACTCTCTCGGCAAAATCCATCGCAATCGTCTTCTCGTCTTTCATCTCGCGATTAAGAATTTTCTTCCCCTCGTCGCCGACTACGACAGCAGGTCTTTTAGTTTTCTTTTTAGAATTCTTTTTATTAACGGATTTATTCACCATCTTCTTTTGTGATATAACCAGACAAATATTATTTTTAAATGTTTACTAAATTTCCTTTCGTTAAAATTCTCGATATATCAAGATAATTATTTCCCCATCAACACAAACCCTCTTATGTTACCCCTTCCAAGTATATACAACGGAAACGTTTAAATACCTCCACAAATTAAAAAAATCATGGTAGAACAATCACTAGAAGAGCAAATAGAGCAGGCAGGGGCATTACCTCAGATATACCACCCCATAACTCCAAGTCACGACTATAACAGAGAAGAATTCTTATTTCATCAAAACGTCCTAAATGACTTAACAGGCTACAGGGCGAAAATAGACAAAGACCCCACTGATTTGAAAGCAAGAGAAAAATTCTCGAAAAAAGTTTTTGGAGATAAAAAATACCACATAGGATTGTCTGACGTTGAAATGAAAGTGCACGCAAAAGCAGTCCAGGAAGACTCGCTGGAAAAAATGGCCCGTTACGCAGCGCACAATTTTGACGATTTATTCAACAAATTAGAAGATGAATCTCTCCAAGCATACTTATTCAGCGTTCCGCTATACAAAACAAAAGACAATAAAGAACACAACGCCTTAGTCGGTCTTATTCAAGAAAATCAAGCTATCGGCGAAATCGCTAAAAACAAAGACGTAGACAAGATGAGGAAATACTTGCTGGACGCAGTCAAAAAAGACAAATCAATGCCAGATTACGCCAGAGAAATAATCAGTTACCTTTCAAATTCTGACAGCGTAATCACAAGAGTATTTGCAATGGCTGCAAAAAGCAAGTCCGGCGTGCTGAACATGGCATTAGTCAGAAATGAAGAACTTGATGAAGCTAAAGTGCGCAGAACAATAACCTACAGCTTGCAAGTCGCAAAAGACGCTTACGAAGACGAAGAAGACGAAGGCGCAAGAGGAGACATCTGGTCAGACAATATCAAGCCGTACTACACAAAAATTGCAGAAATAGCATACGCAGACGAAAACGTGAAATACGAAAAAGAACACGCACAAATCGACGAGAAAAACAAAAGAGAATCAGAAAGAAGACAGCTTAGGATGGCTGCTTAATTCTTCAAAAATAAAAGAAATCTAAATCCTTTATTTAAGGTCTCATAAATTAAGATATCGAATTCAGAATAATTATCTCCTAAATTCGCAGAGCGAATTTTACAGATAAGACTTTGCGAAACAAAGTCCAATTTCCTCGCAACTATTTTTAATTATTCCATCGGCGCGCCGCTTACTCTGCTCTTCCCGCTCATCTGCCCGCCCAATTCAACAGGCAAAGTACTGAATCCAGCCCCGTACATATTGAAATGCTGCTCAGGCAATGTCTGCCCTTGCCCCGCCCAGTATCCGCCTGTAGCCCCTGCAGCCTGATTCCAGTAAGGAGCCATTTGCATAGAATAAATCGGCGAGCCAAACGCGCTCATCGTTTTAGCCAACGGTGAAGTCTGAAAATGCTGATACCATCCAGCTGCCCCTTCAATAATCTTTTTCGCCTTCTTAAAATTCTCGCTCAGTTTCAAAATCTTCTTCATCGGAACATTTCCCATTCCCATCGGCAGTTCAGTATGCTCCAATCCAAAATTGTCAGACAAGTGAACGTGCTTGACAAACGGCGCAATTTTCTTTGCTTCAGCGACAACATCCGATTCACTATAACCAGAAGCCCGAATCATGTTAATATGCCCGACATCCCAAGTCGCGCCAATCAGTTTCTCAGCTTGTTTTTTCGCAGAATCCAAAGACATTCCTTCTTTCTCAACTAATTTTTCAGCAAATTTTTTCCGCGAAGCAATAATCAAATCTCTTATATCCTCAGCCCTGCTCATCCCCATTCCAGCAGGCGGATTCTCGATGCTCAAGATAGGAGAATGCTCCCCAAATTTTTTGTAAGATTTCAAAGCAACATTTGAAAAAGTCTCAGACGCTTTGTCGACGGCAAATTCTTTTATCGGCGTAAAAATTTTCGGCGGCGCAATGCTGTCCAAAACCCTTATCCCCCTCTCAACAGCGTTTCCTATCTCAATAACTTTCGTAGGGTCTTTCCCATATTCGTTAATAATTGGTAAAATTTCTTCTTTCAGTTTGTCGAGCTTTGCCAAGTCCTCAGTGCTGCCAGATTTTTGAACAGCGCCATAAGCCTCATTAAATAAATTCTTAAATCCGTTGTAAGAATCCCGGACAAAAATATCCCCATAACTTAAATAATCAAATTTATGCTTGGCTTCTTTTCCCCAAGCCCCCATGTTCTCAAGGTCTTTATCTTTCAAAGTGCCATTAACATAATCCCTGTAATGCTTAAGAAATTTTTCTTTTTCTTCTCCCTCTTCAACCTCAACATTTGCAAAAACATCTCTTCCTCTCGAAGCAGAAATATTAACATTCGACAATTCAGTAGACCAGTTTCTTTCATTCAGTTTTTTCAATTCCGTGTCAACACTCGACACTTCTCCTGTCAAAAAATCTTTTCCAGTCTTAGGCAAAACCCCAAATCTTCCGGTTCTCTCGTCGATAACAGCCAAATTAGAATCAATAACTCTTCCGTCGTCTGTTTTAATTCTGCTTCGCGGTTCAGGCAAGCCGTTGCTCGAATGCAAAGTGACAATAACATTTCCGTCGGGCTCCAGCTTTTGCGCTCTTTCAACAGCACTCCAAATTCTCGTCTCAGCTTGTTCTCTCATCGCAGGATCCCAGTTGCCCTGCTGTCCAATTCCAGTCGGCTCAACCAAAGGCCCGTGGAAAGTCAAGTCAATTCCAGTCAATTTCTTCAGTCTGTTTATTTCCGTGAAATGCTGTTTCGGAATTGAATCCAAAACCTCTGGCATTGTTCCCTGTATTTCAAATGTCTTCGCGCCAGTGCCCAATTTTTTAAAAAGATCAGTAATCTGGTTTGCAGTTCTGCCGTCCAAGGTCAATCCAATCGTAGCTGCCGGCGTTCGATAGCCTTCGTTAAATCCCACAGAAAACTCATTCTGAAAATTCGGATCCAGCCCGTAATCCGCGCCCGCGTAAAAATTCTCATCACCTACCATGTTATCTAAATGTTTTTTTGATTAATAAATGTAGTGTTTTCATTTGTTCTCGGAAATTTCTCTATCGTATCTCTATTATTAGAATATTTATCATAAATTCTCGGAAATTAGCCGAAGGCTAATTTCTCGATATTGTCACACTAACTATCTCTTCTCCAAAGATTAATTTTCTTCCCGTCCAATTCCAAAAATTAATACATCTCCTTCCTTCTCTTCACCCTCATTTCCCCGCCTTTCTCAATTGATTCATATTTCTTAGTTTCAGGATCTTCTCTCCCTGTTCTCATGTCTTGAAGTCTTCGAACATCAACTCTTCTTAATCCTCCTTCATCAATTCCCTGCCCTGCAAATCCTTGTTCCATCGTGCCGCCCTCTGCCCCAAGAACCCGCGTCTGCCGTCTAGCAACTCCGCCCCGCTGCCCCTCTCCGCCGTATCCAGAAGCGTAAGTTCTTCTTTCTTCTGCAGTATTCCCTCGGGCAGCGTCGTATAATTGATTCCCTCCCAGATTAGTCTTCTCTTTTCGAACCTCGCCAACAGGAACATCAGCAATCGGCGCAATCGTCTGCCCCGAACGCAGAATAGTAGCAACCCTCTCCCCCCCGCCAGCCTCAACAACCGCGTCATCCGGAACCCCAGAAACATCCTCTTCCAAATCAGACTCTTCAGTCCGAATTTCCTTAATCAATTTAATCTTCGCAGGCAATTCCCTCACCTTGATCTTTTTCCCCATGAAATACACAAGCAAAGAGAATATTAAAATTTAACGTGGCGCAAAAAATTGCGTAGTAATTTTCTAAAGAGTTCGTTAAGATTATCTAATTGCCTTATAAAACTCTAAGAAAAATTTATTATTAATTACAAAAATAAAATACATAATTATTATAATTATTCGGAAATTAATCGCAGATTAATTTCTCGATTCTATTGCATTAATTATGATCCTTTACAATAATAAAAATCAATTTCTAGAGTTTATCCAAATAATCCTCTCAATTTCTCACAAATTCCAAATATCTAAAACTGCACTGGAGGAAAACCCGCCATCCCGTGCGCTTTTTTATAATCATCATACAGTTTTCTGCAATCCCACCGACTTTTCAAAACAACCAAATTTCTCACAGGTTTTTCATAATCAGTATCCGCAGGAATTCCCTTCGACAAATCCCTCTTCTCTTCTTTTTTTTGCCCCCCGCCAAAACCAGAAAACAAAGCGCTGAACGGATTCGTATCTTCTTTCATTTTCTCAGCAGTCTCCTCTTTCTTCTCACCAGCAGTCCCCAATAACTCGTCGATATCACTCTGAATTTGCATCAAGCTCTCGTCAGTCGCTCCTGAAATCATCTGATAAATATCTCCAAAATCATCTTTAGCAACTTCAGAAGTCAAAACTTTCAACTCGTCATCGTTCAAAGCAAAACTCGTGAATATAACTTCAATCAGCCCGACAAAAACATACCCTCCTCGTTGGTCAGCTCTTTCAGGAATGCTCCTGTATCTAAATTCAATCAAAGCAAGAGGCGTATATTTTCGAATTTTTAATTTTTTATAAAGCGCAGGCAATTCGCCGGCAGCAACATCTTGCATCATGTCATATCTTCCCTTCGCCAGCAAAACCAACTCAGAAACAGAAGTATTAAACAAATTAACAACATCCGCCGTAGGTTTCAAATTCTGCCCGAGCTGCTGCGCCGCCTTCAAATAAGGTTTCGCCCACTGCGCGTACAACTTGACATTATTAACCTGGCTGCGAAGATAAATTTTCTCAATCTCAAATCTTTTCCTTGACTCCCTCTCAGACTCTATAACCCACTTCAAAAAATCAGCAACTCTCTGCAGCAAAATTCTCTTGACTCTGTCATTCAAGTCTAATTTCTCAACTTCTTCCAGCGAATCAGCAGCCATGAACGCGTCAATCAAAGTCACGTAATCAAACTGCTGCGCCATCGCCTTTATCGAACTATTGCCTCTCTTTATATCGACGTTATCCATCCAAATCTGCTTCAAAGAAAGTCTTGCTGCATTGCGTTTTCTTTTGTCGTCGGATTTCAAGTCGTCGTAAAGCGCAAGTCTAATCTGCCATTCTTTCAAGTCGTAAATAATATTCAAGATTGACTTGATTAAAACCCCAGTTGTCTGAAAAATTTTCATCGCCTCTTCCTGCATTCTCGTCGCTCTTCCCTGCATCTCGGCAAAATGCCCGCTGCCCGGCGCAGAAATAAAATTGTCAATCAGTTTTTCCGAAGAGCCGTAAACTCCGTTGACATAATCTAAAATCCAGAAATAAATTTGTTCCAAAGATTGCGACGCAACTTCGTAAACTAATCTGTGCTGCTCAATCGGATTTGCCAGCCCTTTTAGCTTGAAAGCCCCATGAGAAAAATTAATGTCCATAATGTCCATGTATTCAGAAGCGCGCAGTTTCGCAGCTTCCGCAGCAGCAAGATAACCCTTCTCTTTGACAATTTCCATAACTTTCTTATGAAGCGGCTTGTTCGTCGCTTCGTCGACTGTCCTGTCGCAAAAATATTCTGGGCTAATCGCCGCTATCAAATTCTTTATGTCTACTGCCATTCTCTTTTTATGTTATATGGAGCGCAGAGTAATATTTAAAACTTCTCAACCCGTTAATAAAACATGTCATTATTCAAAGAAAGGGGGCCCGACGTCGTTGACCTCGTGGATTTGCAAAAAAGAGGAATCCTGAAAAAATCCTCGCAGCAGCCAGAAAGGCACGAAGACGACTTTGTTGATTTTTCAAAGCAATCTTCTCCTCAAACAGCCCCGCCAAGTTCATTCGATTTTCTCAATTCTCTCGCAAGTTCCGCGCCGTCTTCCTCATCCCAAGAACCACAACCACAAATGAGCGACTCACAAGTTGCCAGTCTCAAAGTAAAACTCGAAGACTTAGAGTATAAGCTGGACAGATTTATTGACAGGATTATAGCTCTTGAATCAAAATTAAATAGAGAATAGCCTCGTTTTATTAGGGTTGAGGTATACAAACATAACTTATTCCCTTTTTCTGTAATATTGGGTGAATTCCCGATTTTGGTCTTCTATGATAATCTCCCATAATAGCTACAATCGTTCTAGCAGTTTTTTGTTTATATTCAGCCATCCTCTCTCCCATTCTTTTTTCTCTGTATAGACATACTTTTGGTGACTGTGAAGTAAATTCGTAATTAGGGTGTTCAGCATATAAGTTATCAATTACCAAACCCATTTCCGCGTATGATAAATCCATTCCAACCAAAAATAAACCATATTTTTCTGACCATTTAACCATATAATCTTCAATGCCTCCCTCTAAATTCATCCTATCAAATTCATCAATTGGAACTCCTGGCAAGAATTTTTCTTCTTTAGTTTGGGGGTTATATGTTCTTACATCTAACAATTCTGTCAATAAATATTCTGGTCTGACTAATTCAATCATTTCTTCTTCTTTTTGCCTATGCTTTGGAGTTCCATGTTTTTCTCCCAATATCACTATCGACGGGTCATCTCCATAAAATGTCGGTCTATAATTACTACTCCTACACCATTCTCTAATTGTTTTTTTATCAACCATAAAAAATAGGAAAAATGAAGATATATAAATATTCCGATTTATAACTACTATAAAGTTACTATTTTGCTCCCTAAATTTATCATGTTAGATTTATGTTAAAAAGAATTTATTTTCAAAAACCCTTAAATATCCCCTCCCCCATAAATAATTATGAAATCCCTGGAAAAATACATCCGCGCCCACGCGCTAAAAAACGCAATTGAATTCAATAAAACCGACGCAGGAAGAATCCTCCCCAAGCTATTCCAGCACGGCTTGGAAAAATCCAAAATAAAAGAAATTATGCCCGAACTCCAAAAAATAATAAAAGAAATTAATTCGCTGTCTCAATCAGAAAAACAAGCGGAATTCAAAAAATTCGCAGAGTTAGTTCCAGAACACGAAGAAAAACCTCACGAGCTGGCAGAATTAAAAAACACCAAGAAAGTAATAATGAGATTCGAGCCTTCTCCGTCAGGTCCGTTGCACGTCGGACACGCCTACGTTTTAGGATTAAACTCAGAATACGTAAAAAAATACAACGGCAAATTAATCTTAAGAATCGGCGATACAAATCCGGAAAATATTTATCCGCAAGCATACAATCTAATTCAAGAAAACGCAGAATGGCTCACAAACAACGTCTCCGAAGTAATAATCCAGTCAGACAGGCTCCCAATCTATTACAAGTATTTTGAAAAATTAATAGATTTGGAAAAAGCCTACGTTTGCGTTTGCGACACAGAAGAATACAAGAATCTTCTTTCAAAATCAGAAGCCTGCCCGTGCCGTTCTCTTTCAGTCAAAGAGCAAAAAGAGAGATGGAAATTAATGTTCACAAAATACGCGCCGGGAGAAGCTGTCGCAAGAATAAAAACAAATTTGAAAGACAAAAATCCTGCGATGCGCGACTTTCCGGTTTTCAGAATAAACGAAACCAAGCACGCAAGGCAGGGGAAAAAATACAGGGTCTGGCCCCTGATGAACATGTCTGTTCTCGTCGACGACATAGAATCAAACGTGACCCACATAATCCGCGCGAAAGACCACGCCGACAATGCAAAAAGACAGGAGATAATTTACAAATATCTAAACAAGCAGCCGCCCCAAAATCTTTTCGTGGGAAGAATTAATTTCCTCGGAATGCCCCTCTCAACAACAGAAACAAGAAAACTAATCGAAAGTAAAAAATATTCTGGTTGGGACGATATAAGACTCCCGTTTTTGCCCGCTCTTAAAAAAAGAGGATTCCTTCCGGAGTCTCTGATAAAATATGCTCTTGACATCGGCGTTACGCTGACAGACAAAACAGTGAGCAAGGAAGAATTCTTCAAAACAATAGAATCCCACAACAGAAAACTCCTCGACCCAACAGCAAACAGATATTCATTCGTCAAAAATCCAGTCGAAATAAAAGTAAAAAACCCTCCGAAAATTTCAGAAGTAAAAGTTCCAATCCACCCGGACAAAAATTTAACCCGCGCTGTTCAAGTTTCAAATAATCTCTTCATTTCATCAGACGACTTTGCTAAATTCGCGGGAAAAGAAATTCGTCTCTTGCATTTGTATAACATCCAGTTAAAAAAAGACAAGACAGCAGAATTCACGTCTCTAGAAAACAAGGACATTCCAAAAATAAATTGGGTTTCCTCCCAAAATATAAAATGCAAAATTCTTCTTCCTGACGGAAATTACGACAACGGAATAGCAGAGCAATCAATCAAAACATTAAAAAAGGATGAAGTCCTACAATTTGAAAGATACGCGTTCGTAAAACTTGACAAAAGAGGTGAAGTCTACGAATTTTGGTATACTCATAAATAGAGATGAAAGGAGGGAACATGAACAATAAAGGTTTAAGTAATATCATCGCAACAGTTCTTATCGTGTTGCTCGCATTAGCAGCAGTCGCTATTGTCTGGACAGTCATGAACGGTCTTATCGGTGATACCAGCGGACAAATCGAATTGACAAATCTTTGCGTGCTTTCAGAAGCGAAGCCGACACATTGCAAGTATGCGGCAACGGGTGGAAATGCAGAAGTTACAGTTCAGCTTGTAAGAGGAGAGCAAGTTGTTGCAGGTGATGGTAAAGCAGGCGTTCAAAAAGTTGTTGCAGTAGTAACATCTTTAAATAAAATGACAAGTAGAGGTGACGAAGTAGCTCCAAAAAAATTGAGTTCAACAACGGTTTCAGTAACTGGAGTTACAGGCGCTACTCAAGCAGATTTTGCTACAGCAACAGTAACTGTACAAGACGAAGCAGGAAACACAAAGACATGCGATGAATCAACAATCCAAGTAGATTGCACAGCAACATAAATCCTAATTTATTTTTTTATTTTTCATTTAAATTCTTATTTTAAGTCGTAGAAGCAAAAGTTTATTTCTAAATCAAACGAAGATTTAAATACAGAAATCTCTTAAATAAACAATTCAGCTTATCAATAAAAGGTGAAAGGGGGAAACATGAACAAAAAAGGTTTAAGCGACATCATCGCAACAGTTCTTATCGTGTTGCTCACATTGGCAGCAGTCGCGATTGTCTGGACAGTCATGAACGGTCTTATCGGTGACACCAGCGGACAAATCGAATTGACAAATCTTTGCGTGCTTTCAGAAGCGAAACCAATATCTTGTGATACTCTCACAACAGATACAGACATAAGTGTTCAACTTGTAAGAGGAGAAAATGTTCTTTCTACAGATGCAAAAGCAGGAGTTAGAGAAGTAGTTGCAGTAGTAACATTTAAAGACGGAACAATAGAAACACTTGAGGAAATTGCACCAAGCAAATCTGGTTTTGCTTCAATATCTATGCCAAGGGGCGACGCAGATTTTGCAAAAGCAGCAGTAGTTGTGCAAGATGCAAAAGGAAACACAAAAACATGTGATGAATCAGCAGCTAGAGTACCTTGCACCTAAACATCCATTTATTTTTTTATTTTTCCTTTAAATTCTCACCAAAATGATAGAAGTAGAAACAAAAATTAAAATCCAAAATCCGGAAGAATTGCGGAAAGAACTCCCAAGAATAGCCAGACTAATCAAAAAAGAAAAAAAGATAGACGATTATTACACTTTAGAATCCCTGAAGAACTATCCAAAAAAATCATTGAGAGTCAGAAAAACCCGCGAAGGTTACAAGATAAATTTCAAGCAGCATCTCTCTTACATCAACGGAGTCCACGCAAAAGACGAGCAGGAATTCACAACATCAGACATAAAAAACTTCCTGAATTTAATCAAAGACTTCGGCTTCAAAAAATGGCTCACAAAAATAAAATACTCAGAATCCTACGAAATAAGAAAAAATCTCCACGTAGAAATAAATAACGTAAAAAAACTCGGCTGGTTCGTAGAAGTAGAATATTTAGCGCAGAAAAACGAAATAGCAAAAGCCCGATCAGAAGTTCTGAAAGTAATGAAACAATTAAACCTCGACAAAAAGCCAATTATCAAAGACGGCTACACAAAGTTGCTCTGGGACAAATCACATTAAATAAACGTATTAAAATATCAAATTAAAAAACCATTATCATTAATAAAAATATTCGGAAATTAGCCGAAGGCTAATTTCTCGATTCTATCTAGATAATTACTTTCCCCAACTATCATTATTAGTTGTCAATAAATATTCGGAAATTAGCCTTCGGCTAATTTCTCGATTCTACCACACTAATTATTCCCTCTGCTCTCTCAATAAATCAGCGCAATCGTCTTGTACTCAATATCCTCAAACCTAATCTTTTCAAACTTATCCGAATTATCTCCCTTAGTAATAAAATAAATTCCATCAGAATCCTCCCCCCTCTCTACAACTCTATGAACAATTACATCTCCAGAATATCTAAAACTAATAATATCCCCAACTCTAATTTCTTCAGCAGACGACGGAACAATCCTCACTCCGTTAACACCTTCCCCAAGCACAGGGTACATGCTCCCAGTAGAATCATAGCTGCTCAGCGTCGCTCCAGAAACAAGCAAAACAACTCTGTCATCATAAATCAAGATGTGTTTTTCTTCAACAGAATCCGACGGCAATTCTCCGACAGCAGAACCAGTAACGCTGTAATTAGTATAATTATCCCAAACCTGCGCAGCCAGAATCCCAAATAGAAAAATCAAGATTCCGTACAAAGTATTCATTAGTTTGCTCATTCTAATTCGCAATTCGGCCTCTTTTTAATTCTTTCCCCCGAAACAATCGCTTCCTCAAAAATACAAACCACGCGATATTCATCACAGCCAAAACAACAATCCCTATAACCAGCACCTTAATCAGCAAGTCCCTGTCCCCAAATAATTTCTTGCTCGATATAACATAGCCAAAACCGACAATTTCAATCATGTCGTCAGAAACTTTCAACTGCAAATCTTTCTGCGCAGATTTTTGCCCGTAGATTAAATAAACAGATGAATCATAAGTTCCCTTTTTAACTCCCCCAGTATCCCAATAGGAAACCAAAACTTTTTTCTCAAAGCCCGGAATATTTTCAGTAGGCGATTTGAATTCAGCCATCACTTCTCCTTCTTTGTTAAATACATTCATCAAAGTATAAACTCCTTTAATTTCCTCTCCCCACTTGTTCTCAACCAGCATCTCAAACTTAGCTATCTCTCCAAGTTTAAAGTCACGAACTTCAATCTGCTGCAAATCCAAAATCATCTCTCCAACATTAAACGACTTTTCTAATTTCAATGTCTCCCCGTCGTAAATCACCGTCGCTTTTGCCGAATAAACTCCAGCAGGAACATCTGCTTTCCAGTTATGGACAATTTCTCCGCGTTTCTCTTTGCTTGCAGAAACTTCTAAAGTATTGAAGCTGTCAACTTTTTCTCCTATTGAATTATAAATATCAACATTCGCGTGAACACTTACTAAATCAACATCCCCTCGGCTGACAACAGGAATAACAAATTGCACAATCCCTTCTTGCTCTGCGCCGGAAATATGCATTTCAGCTTCAGCATATTTCCCCGGATAGGGAACATAGACATTTAATTGTGCAATCACGCCGACAACAGCGCCAATTCCCCCCCCTTCTTTCGGAACTTCAAGCACAACAATATCAGCGCTGTGCATTCCAGGAGATAAGTCAGCAGGCATTTTAATATTGTAACTAATTTGCTTTGTCTCTTCGTCAGCCCCCATTGAAATCATATTTTCAAAAATAAAAATACTTTTGTTCAATTCGCCGGAAGCATAAACAACCAAATTCATGTCTTTCCCGTCGGTATTAATAACATTGAAGCCAATCATCTTCTCCACTCCAGAAACAAAATCCACACTCGCCCGCGCAGGAGTTATTCCCAACGCATCTATTCTGCCAGCCAATAAAACCGTCCCAGAAAGAATTAATAAAATAAACAACAAACCTTTCATTCTTCCAAATAGTTTTTCTCTCTTATTCATTTTCCCCTCCGACAAATTTGTCTCCTTTTTCCAAAGAACTTTCTTCCGGCTCCAAAACAGTCTTCCCGACAAAAGTTCCTTTGTTAAAAATTTCAACATCCAATCCGACATTCCCTGCATTGACAACTTCGTATTTTCCGTCGTCAGATTCTTGCAATTTAAGCCCAACTTCAGATTTAATCGTCAATTCCCTAATCTCGCTTTCCTCAAAACCAACAACTTTCCAATAATACACGCCCGGCTTCAAATTAATAACAAGATTATCTTTCGCGTAAATTTCTTCAGGAGAGCTAAATTCCAAGTTATCATCCAGCAAAATCTTGTCAGCATTTGAAAATTCAAACAAGACAGCTGTAGAAGTTGTCTCTAAATCATCTTGCGGAGCAATCACTAAAGGCGCACCATAGCCGACAAGCCAGACAACAATTATCAAGCTCAAAGCTACGACGATAAAATCAATTCTCTTCATCCATTTGCTTATTTCATCTGCCATTATGCTCCCTCTGATAAACTTGCTGTGAAAGTAATAGTAAAACTTTTATTAGACACCAATTCTCCAGGCGACACCCAAAGTAAAATATCAACTTCGCTTCTGTTCAAAGCAGTATAATTCAAATTCGAAACGCAAGTCTGCGCCGAAGTAGACATATTCCTCCATGCAATTGAAGAACTCGCCCAAGAAAATGCCCCCTCGTGTCCAGTATAATTATCTGCCTTGAACTGGAAATACTTGCTCGCGCTCGATTCAGTTGTCCATAAAACATTAGACAAAACAGAAATGTTAATCAAACTGTTCCCCCGATTCTCGACGACAAACGGTGCATAAGAAGCGTCAGTTGTATTGACGCTTACATTTGGAATCAAAGAGCCGAAATTAATCGAGCCGTTAACCATTGTAATTGCAATTGATGAACTAATATTAATTAACCGCGACGCCCAAACCCCATAGCCAATGCTGTCATTCGCCCGAACACTCCAGTTGTAAACATTGCCGTTGTCATAAAGGCATCCCAAGTCCAAAGGCAAAGTGTAATTAGTGCCTGCCAATTTAACTCCTCTCGCGATACTATCAACACAAGTGCTTCCTCCCCCCGCAATCAGCGAAATATTAAATTCGTAGCTTATCTGATCTCCGTCAGCGTCGCTCCCTGTCCAGTTAAATGTTGGAGTTCTGTCTGTCGTCGTGGAACTCGCGTTAGGAGAGACTAAAGTCACAACAGGCCTAGAGTAAATAGTCACATTTCTCTCTTCAGTTGAATTCAAATTCCCCGCTAAATCAATAGCATACGACTTGAATGTATGATTTCCAACTGATAAGCCAGTGAAGTTATTGTAATATTTCGTCGCAGACGCATTATACAAAGCTAAAATCTCAGAAGAGGATAACGAACGATTGAAAACTATTACTTCGTCGATTGTTCCATTGAATTCATGCTCATGCGCACTATACTGACATCTGCCTATATAAAAATCAGAAGCGATACCGGAAAGAACAGAATTATTTGAAGTCCCGTCTAATATGCCATTCAAATATAACGTTTGAATCTGTGTGGAATGTTCGTAAGTAAAAGCAACATGATACCATGTTTCGGACTGCAAAGTTGTAGCGCCAGTAAGATGATTCCCCTCCATATAAGCAACCACTTTTCTACCAGTTACATAAATCTGCCTATTACCATTATTAATAACCTCGTCCTCGGTTGTGTCGTCAACTGCTCTTTTTATCCAAGCAGAATATGCAAATGAAGAAGAATCAGTTAAACTTTGCTCGCTAATATTAACGTTAATAACATTAGCTAATCCTGAAAATTCAAACCCTCCTCCAAATTTCCCATTTGTTACAGGTCCGATTCTAGAAGAATCCACAATAACCACTGTTCCGTTGTTCCCTCTTCCACTCCAGTCATAAACTTTTGTTGAATTTTCTCCGGGCCCGTTATTATCAAGTCTCCACCACCCCACCAAAGAATCATCGAAATTAGTAACAACGTAATGCTGATTCGTATCATTAGAAGAAACATTCACAATTATAGAAGTAGCTGTCTGATTAGAGCCAGATGCAGGCGTCTCGCCTGTGAAATTAATCGAAGGATAAAGCGTATCAACTAAAAAGTTATAGCTCGACGAAGTCCCATAATTATTCGCAGTATCGTTGCACGAAACAACAAATGTATACGAACCGTCGGCAATTGACGAATTAGTATAATTTGCTCCCGTTCCAGTTGCATTCAAAGTCATCGTCTCATTAGCCAATCCAGAAATACTCAAACCGCACCAAGAAGCATTCTCATTAATTGAAACATTAAATCCAATTGAACTGATATTGAAATTTGAATCGTTCGCAGGAAGATTTATCGTTATGATTGGAGCAGTCGTATCATTTGCATCCAAAGTTGTAAATTGCCAAATCGGAGAATTAGCAAGATTCCCATTCCCGTCGTCAGCACTAACTCTCCACAAGTAAGTTGAAGAATAACTCAAGCCCAAAGAAGAAGTCAAGCTTAAATTCGTCCAATTTACAAAAGTGCTCGACCCATTTGCGATGTTCGTAGAATTCCCAATAACAGAAGAACTAAACATATTTGTCGTGTTTACAAATACAGGATTTACTCTCTGTGTTGTAGTTGTTCCGTCTCCTATTCCCCCAAAACCATTATATCCCCAGCACATGGCGCTTCCGTTTGAAATTATTCCGCAGGAATGCCGTCCTCCTGCGCTTACTGAAACAAATGTGTTTGTTGTATTCACAAATACTGGGTTTACTCTCGGTGTTGTAGTTGTTCCGTCCCCTATTTTTCCAAAGTCATTAGCCCCCCAGCACATCGCGCTTCCGTTTGCAAGCAGTCCGCAGGAATGCCAGTCTCCCGCATCTATTGAAACAAATTTGTTTGTCGTGTTTACAAATACAGGGTTTAATCTATCTGTGCCGTTTGTTCCGTCTCCTATTTGTCCATAATTATTATATCCCCAGCACATGGCGCTTCCGTTTGAAAGTAATCCGCAGGAATGCCAGTCTCCCGAATCTATTGAAATAAATGAATTAGTTGTATTCACAAATACAGGGTTTAATCTATCTGTGCCGTTTGTTCCGTCTCCTATCTGTCCATGATTATTATATCCCCAGCACATGGCGCTTCCGTTTGAAATTATTCCGCAAGTATGTCCGCCGTATGCCGAAATCGAAACAAATGTGTTTGTTGTATTCACAAATACAGGGTTTAATTTACTTGCACCGCTTGTTCCGTCTCCTATTTCTCCTTCAAGATTACTTCCCCAGCACATCGCGCTTCCGTTTGAAATTATTCCGCAAGTATAAATATTTCCTGCATCTATTGAAATAAATTTATTTGTTGTGTTTACAAAGACAGGACTTCTTATTGGTGTTGTAGTTGTTCCGTCCCCTATTTGCCTAAAGTCATTGCCTCCCCAGCACATCGCGCTTCCGTTTGAAATTATTCCGCAAGTATGCCATTCTCCCGCGCTTATTGAAACAAATGTATTAGTTGCATTTACATATGTAGGATTCGACGTGTTCAAATTACTATCTCCACATCCCACCTGTCCCTGGCCATTAGCTCCCCAGCACATCGCGCTTCCGTTTGCAATTATCCCGCAAGTATGCTCATAGCCTGCATCCATTGAAACAAACTTATTCCAAAAAGTAACATTCATCGCATCATTATCATTATCCGTAACACTGACATTCAAAATCGGCGTTAAAGAATTTCCCGTCGACAAATTCAAAGGAGAAATCAAACTCGGCTGATTCGGCGGAAAATTTACGTCAACGCTAAACACAACACTCCTTATGTACAAAGTCCCTCCTTGAAATACGTAGGCTGTAAAATTATAACCTCCGTCGGCAATTGATTCATTAGTCGCATTAAAGCTCCGATTATCTATTGAAGACATTGAAATATTTGTAATACCTCCATCAAGAGTATAATTAACCGTCGCGTCTTCACTTACCGAAACATTAAAGTAAAGAGGCAATAAAGTGTAAGTTATATTCTCCGGAGAAACTATTGTTATAGAAGGGTCAACAACATAATCAAACTCCACATCTTCTCCAACAACTAACAAATCAAACGTATCTTGGCTTCCGTTCAAGTCATTCAAATAAATTTTATATTCTTTATCTTCGCTGACATTCTCAAATCTAGCAATTAAATCGTTTTCATCTTTCTCGTAAACTTCAACAGAAGCAACCCCAGAACTCTTCCCATAAATCGTAATATCTTTCTGAGAAGTCAAATTCTGCTCAAAGGTAACACGAAGATAATCGCCAACAGGAATCAAAGAATAATTATAATCCCGAATGCTAACCAAAGAATAAACATCCTCGACAAACGTCCTGTTGGCATCCAAATGCTCTGCCTTTATTATCAAAATAATTTCAAATGTCTGGTTGCTTAAATGCGGAACAATCCACTCAACATAATCTAACTTCCCGTTAGAATCCAAATCATAAGCGTCAAATGCAATTTCCTGCAATCTATAATTCCTCCCCTCGCTATCAGTCCTAATAACTCCCCCATCGATTACATTTCCTGTAATAAAAGAATTTGCTGCGCCAGGGGCGAGAGTTTTGACTTCACTATTATAATTATTAACTTCGAAGTCAAGGCTCGAGTAGGGACTCGAACCTTTTTTGTTTTCTTTATCCGAAACATTTAAATATTTCGAGCTGTCTTTATTATTAAATTCCGGTGAAGGAAAGTTGTTTATTCGGCTGGGTTCATCGTTCCGTTCGAACCCTTCTTTTTTATTATTTTTTGTATATATGAAATTTATTTCTTCAAATCCTGCAGCACTCTCATTATAATCATAATTATGCCAATAAATCTTAATCTTCCCCTCCTGCCCAACCTCAAAAATCTCATTTATCGAAGCAAAAGCCAAAACATCAGTATAATTCAGTTCATCCGGCCCGGAAATAACAACTTCCTTGCCAAAACCCGTCTCTGACTCAACAGCGACAGGCGCTTCAGTTATGTATTCAATTACATACTCTGTCGCATTATCATTCAAGCCAACTTCAATCGTTCCCTGAGCGCTTTCGTTCTCGCTGACAGTTCTGCCTGTAATTGTTCCAAACAATTCAAAAATATAATCAATCAAATTCTTATTGCTCTTCTGAACATCAATAACAACTCCTGCATTAATGCTCACAGCTGTTTCTTTTTCCTCGCCGCCTTCGATTTTTCTAACACTGATATTTTCTGCCTCGCCAGGCAATTCAACAATAACACTTTCCACAACTTCAAGTGAAACATTCGCTTTCCATTTAACCGGCTCCCCAACTTTTATCCGAGAGTGCGAAGTCAAGACATTAAATGCTCCGGAAGAAACTAAAACATTAAACTCATTGCTCTCGACTAAATTTTCATCCAAGTATCCAGATATCTTGCACAATCTCGCACCCCTAAATCCTGCGTCAGGCGTCAAAGTCATCACGTCACTAGAAACAACTCCAGTAATATTACTGCAATTCAACAAATATTCTTCAGCGTTGATAAAATAGTCACTCAAATTAATTTCTGCAAAACCTCCGAAAGGAATTCTTATCATTCCAATCCCTCCTGTAAAACTTAAATTGCTCTCTGCAGCCAATTCAGCGCCTTCAACAATAATAGTTTCAGACTCCGAAGCCAAAATCTGTCCGTCGTAAATTAAATTGACAGACAAATCACCAAGCTCAGCGCTAATGTTAAAATCAGACACGTCAATCTCTAGTTCTAATTCATAATCTCCTAAATAATTTTCTCCAAATCCTTCTTCAATCACAGAATAATCCGTAGAAACTACAGCTTCGCCGTCGGAAAGAGTTAAATCAATCTCCCCATCTTCTATTTTTTCTCCATCAACTTCCACGCTTCCCGAAACAATTTCAGCACTCTGCCCTTCAGCCAAATCGTAAACAAACTCTTTTTCCTTGCTTACAATTCCAGATACCAAAACACCTCCGCCGGCAGCAACTTCTCCTGTAATATCAGCAGCTGTTTCATCTGCGGGGCTTTCTTCAGAAAATGTTTCTTCTTCAGCAGGTTCTTCCCCAACTTCTTCAATCGCGTCCTCCTCGTTACCATCCGCAATTTTTTCTTCCATTTCATTCTCTTCACTAGCATCTTCTTCCTCGACATCTACTTCTTCTATCACTTCGCCGTCCTCTTCAGAAACATCCTCTTCAAATTCATTCTCATCAATAATTTCTTCTTCAATAGCGCTTCCTTCTTCATCAGCAGTTTCCTCCCCGCTAATCTCGCTAATCAATAATTGAAACTCGACATCAGGATAAATTTCCCTTTTTCCAGAAACACCAAATCCTCTGCCGCTCCCATTTAATTCCAACCCTTCGGCAAAAAAATCTCCCGAACTAATGTTTTCAAAGACTAAATCACTCAATAAAATTTCCTTTCTTTGTTCATTCAAATCAACTTCTAAAACAGAATCACTAGGAATGAGCTCCCCAGATTTCAAATTAAGCGTCAAACTTCCCTTCAAAATATCTCCAATTTCATAAGACGGCTCGTAATCTAAAACAAGTCTTCCCTGCGGCCTGACTCCAATCGTAACTAAATAAAATAAAAATAAAACTCCAAGCAAAATCAATCCAATTTGCAGATAAATCTTAAAATTCCAGTTATTTTCCTTCTTCGGCGAAGGCAGCGACGTCCCAAGATATCTTTTTTTGACGCTGTTTCCATCGCGGTAAGACTCATAGTAATAAGGCCCATGGCGAATGCCATTCTTCCAAACATATTTCTTATAAACCATGTGGAACAACCATCTTTTTTAGTTTTTTCCTAAAAAGGAAACCCTAAGGAACTCCTTATTCCCCTTTTTAATTCAGAATACAAACAACCACTCTATTTAAACATTTTTACAACCTAAAAATTGGTTGTTCTACACAACTAAAAAAAGTAATTCTTACGCAATTTTCCAATACGCTTTCTTTATCTCGCAATTTCCCTGCTGCCCGACGCAAGGTAATGCTCCAACATGTCCGCTGATTGAAGACATAGTGCATACAGATAAAGGACTTACAGGACGATAATCATGCGCGGCAACATTTGCAAATTGCACTTCAGATTGCAAAGAAAAGTTTCCTAAAACGCTCCTGTTAGTATTGGGTTGTGCATAAAATCCCTTTACCAAATTATAATCCTCATAAATTATATTTGTAGTATTTTCGTAGGTTAAATAGCCAGAAATTAGATTGTTCATTAATTGACCCTCACTCTCTAATCTCACAGCTACTGTCCCATAAACAGTATTTTGATTAAAAATAAAATTCTTAACACTCCCAAACTGCACAGGCATAAACAACGGGTTCCCATATCCTTGCGCATTGGGGTTATCAATAGTAGTAGTGTTGCCAATAGTATTATTAGTTATACTAATGTTTTGAATGTATCCAATACAATAAATATAATTTGACCAAACAAAAATGTTTTGACCGGTATTGTTGATAAGTTTATTATTTTTAACAATAATATTTTTTGGTTGCGGAAAATTACATTCAGGAAGATCTGCATTAATTGTAATTCCATCGATATGCTCGCCTGTCCCGTAACGATCCTTTGCATCATGAATATTATTTCCATCAATTACGACATTATCAGAGCTTATTATTCTCAAATTATCTCCCCAAGAATAGCCGACATCGCTTTTTTCAAGAATTATATTGGAGGAAGAACCAAAGTAAATATTAGTTCGTGCGTTTCGCACAGTTACATTAGTTAAAGTAATATTACTCGAAAAGGAGATTAATACTGCAGTTGTATCATTCATTTCAGGAAGATGGATATTTTCAGGAAAAAATAATTCTGAATTTTTTACGATGATATTTGATACATTCATTATTGTGAAAGTTGCATTGCCAGGACCGCGATGGGCGCGAACACTCCCATTAAAGTGTATTCCATCAAAAATAAGACGCATATATTTGTGATTATCTCTAAATGAAGAAATTGAAGAATCTTGGCCCTTGTAAGTTGTCCAATATTCTCTTGACTGTAAGTTATTCGGAAAAGAACCATAATCGCCAGGAGCCAGGGATATATTAATTGTTGCGTTTGTCATAGAATTCGCAAATGAAGAACCCAATCGCAGCAAGCTGCGGGGTATCAAATAAATTCGTGAATCATTAACTGGCTCGCGTCCCTGCCTTGATTCCGGACATATTTTTTT
>JAGVXA010000006.1 GCA_018304025.1 Candidatus Pacearchaeota archaeon
AGTTTTACGTCGGGACTGACAGAATTCGAATAATGAAATAATAAAAACAGTTGAATAGAAGTAGCAATTAGGAACTAATTGCTACTTGGGATGTAGCCTCTCCAAAACTTTTTTCAATAATTCCTGAGCTTTCCACCTAAACTCCCACCAATTTTTCCCTTCAGGCCAGCCGTCAACAACATAATAATCGCCGCCCTTCAATTTCGTAACTCTAATTCTTCTTTTATCGCCGTCAGTCATCTCCGCAGATTCTCTGTCTAATACTCTCCCCCCGCCGCCCAAATGATATTCCCGCATCCCAAAACCAAGATACTCATTAATAACTTCAAGTGCATAACCAACATAAGGCTCATCACCCCATTTAGTTCTCGTATTTAATTTCAATATTTTTCTATTGTTTGAATTTCCCATTTGTGCAGGGACACAGAATCAGCGCCTCCAATACAAAACGCAGCGAATTAATAAATATTTATATTCAAAATTATTATTCAATCAATCAACATAAAATTCTAGGAAATTTCTGTTATCATGAAATATTCGGAAATTAGCCGAAGGCTAATTTCTCGATTCTATCACACTAACCACCTCTCCCAAAATTAATTTCTCAATTCTTTCCGTTAATTATTCTCTTTCCAAAAGATTAATACTAATTATCTAATTTCCCTAAGTATTCTTTGATTCGTTCAATCGTCTGCGGAATCAAAAATTTTTCAATCTTCATCTCAAACAATTCCGACAAAGGAGCAAACTCCGAAATCCGATATTTATTTTCCTGCTTGTCAACCAGCATCGAATCCCTGAGTCTTTTCAGTTGTCGTCGGATATTCGACTCCGCCAATCCCCGCGCCTCCAAAGAATTTTTTTTCCGAAGCTCTTCAACCAAATCCCGAATCTCAAAAGAATTCAGCCATTTTTTCCCCAGTCGCGCATCTTCCAAAATCATCAACATATCGACGACAATATCCCTCGAATCTCCTGGCTGCAGCAGCCCCAAAGAAAGGCAAACTTTCCGAACCAACTCCCTCTTCGAAGAATCATACGGCTTCTCATATTTCCGAAGAGTAATCTCACCCAAAGGCAAATCTTTTACCATCTTTTTTACAGAATAACTATTATTATAAAGGTTACTAGAAATTATAAAACATGAAAAATCTTTTTTTTGATAGGTGTTGGTATAATCCGGAAAGAGACGGAACACTAAAAGAATATTTAACAGTACACAACGGACTTTCTTGTTTCCCGTTGTTTAAAGGATACGCCCAATTCAAAATGTTAGTCGACGAAGGATACATTCTTCCAGAATTTACTTCAATTAGATTAATGTGGAATACAGGAAGAGACGACGAGCATTTCATAGTAAATGAGCAATTTCAATTAGAAGGGTGTGATGGTCTGATTCATCACGCAGGTCGTCCAGGAATATTTGACCCAGAAGAATTTCTTGAAAGAAAAGAACTTCCTCCGTGGGAAGCTCAGCACCTTAATCCTTATCCCGAAAAGAGGAAACAACAATCATTATAAACTCTTCGCATCTAAACAAAAAATGGAACTCGTCGCATTTCTCGGTGATGATAAAGAAAATTGGGGGCAAGTCACAGCTCTGATAAATCGCATGCCCGACGTAGAAAAAATAATCCTTGTAAAAAACAAATCCTCCCCGAATTTTCCGAAAACAGAAAAATGCAAATTAATAGAAATAGATTCAACCCAGCCGCTGGCAGAATTAAAATCGCAATTACACTCCTTATTATCAAAAGAAATCTCAAAAGAATTTGAAGTCTCGCTCTCCTTAGCATCAGGAAACGGCAAAGAACACATGGCTCTTATCTCCGCATTGCTCTCAGTTCCCGTCGGAATAAAATTAGTTGTTTACTCAAAAAAAGGAATTGAATTCTTAACCTAATTATTTCTTTTCAAACTCTCTAGACCTTGCAACCAATTCAGAACTAGATTGTATTTTTTCTCCCAACCCATGAATAATTTCAATTCCCAATTCGTTGCATGTTGGCGTTTCAGGCATCTCATAGGCAAACCTGTCTCCGCCCTTAGCAAAAATATTCGCGCCGTATTTTTCATGCACAGCCCGGATAGATTTTATAACAGATTTATCTTCGTCTATCGAAATAAAAACATCATCTACGCACGCCAGAGCTTTGACAATTTCAGCTCTCTCTTTCAAGGGCATGAATTCATATCCTTTTTTCAAACGAGCTTGTTTATCATTATTCACAATCACAATTAATTTTCCATTTTCCCCTGCAATTTCTTTTGCCAGTTGTAAATGCTCAATATGCCCGATGTGCAGGGGATCAAAGTAACCCGAAGCAATAACAATTTTTCCTTCTTTTTCTGTTTTATCCATTTGCTCTAATTTAGAAAAATCCCACAACCCACCGGCTCATCATCAATAGCAATATCGCTATAATAAACCAAGTAATAAACTTGTAAGCTCTCTTCCCCCAAACCTCCCTCCCAGTAATCCCCCAAATCGTCAGATAAAAGAATCTCCCGCCGTCGAGAATTCCAAGAGGAAGCATGTTAAACAAAGAGATAGCTATCGAAATAAAAACAATCCACCACAAAACAAAATAAACAAACCAGCCTATCTCGCCAATTGTCGACTCATAAAAAATAAACGGATCTTTAACTTTAGAAACAAAAGGCATGACATACTTTAACGAGCCGGCAGAATCGTCAAGAGGAATAATTCCAATCCCCAAAAACGCATCTCCTTCTCTTTCATCTAATTCAACAATATGCTCAACTTTCTCAGGAGTCACGTCTCTGATTCCAGTTTGTTTGACAGTCACAATTTTAACTTCATCGCCGGGAGAATGTGATTTAATCGCCCCCGCTAATTCCTCATAGCTTGTTATTTTCACGCCGTCAAATTCAGTTATCGCGCTGCCAATCGGTATCCCTGCCCGAAGAGCAGGCGAGTCATCGTAAACAATTGCCAAACCATTCTTATCAGAAATCTCGCCAAGGTCCAGCGAACTGTAATATGTTTCATTGTTATAAATTATTTTAGTCAAAAAAAGCCCGTTGGAAACAGATTCAACTGAAGTAGCGTCGTCTAAATTAATCTGGGAAAGAGCATAAGTATTAAATTTCATTCCAGCAGGCGCGAAAGCGCTGACAAAAAACAGCCACATAACCAGGGCAAAAATAATTCCGACAATCAAATTAGCAAAAGTTCCTGCAGCAAGAATCGAAAGTTGTGGAAATTTCTTGGCTTTCTCCATCTGCTTCTCGTCCTGTTCGACAAACGCACCCAAAATCGGTCCAAGAAAAGCAAAGCCAGTTGATTTAATTTTAATCTTGTTCAATCGTGCAAAAATTCCGTGGCTGAATTCATGAGGCACGACAGCAATCAAAAACGCAATAATAAAAGTTGTGAAATACAACGGAGGAAGAACCGTGCTGTATCCAAAAATATCTGGGGCATAAGGCAATAAAAGCATCACAGGCGGTCCGCTAACAACCTCGGAAAACGCGTCAAACAATTTAAAATAAATATACGTCTGTTCTACCAAAAGCCACAAAACAGCAGCCATCAGGAAATATCCGACGACAACAATCACATACTGTATCGGCTTTAAAATTTTTGCAAATCTCTTTGAGAAAGTATCAATAATTTTCATTCCAAGTTTCGTCTTGTAAAGAACCATCCCACCTTGTTTTTCTAGTTTATCAATTTTTTTGTTAAAAATATAAGCCAGAATAAGACAAAACGACCCAAGTAAAAAGAAGTCAAATCCATATATCACATTAATTTGTTTCCAGAAAAATAATGGACTAGAGATTAATGCAATAACTGCGATTTGGAGCATAATTAAAATATAAACATATGCTATTCGGCTATCTTTAGCGATTCTTTCTTTAACTCTATTAATATAAAAAAAAGAAACGATAAAAGCTATTACAATAAACGTCAAGAAATAACTTTTAGAAAAAGTTTGACTTATTCCAAGCTTATTCAATAAAAAAGTAAAACCTCCACTAACTACAATGCTAATTAAAACAATATACTTCAAAAACTTAAAAAAATTTTTTTGATTTTCTTCTTCATTCTTTTGTTTAGTCATATTAAAATTATTTATTTCTTTCTCACAGGTCTCAACGCCCTTCCGCCGCATCGAGGGCATTTAACTTTTCCAGTCACGACTCTCACAGACTGGCTTCGAATTTTCTTGTTGCATTTTTTGCAGACAAAAACATCGTGAAACATTCTCTTCTGCGCAACAGGTATTTTTGTTCCCATTTTAGTTGTTAACTCTCCTTATTTGTCCGAATATTAAATCATATACTTCAGAAGCTTCAAGCTTTCCTTCAGGCCCATCCATTCTCCTGAATAAGTATACCAGGTCTCCGCCAAAGTTATCCCATCTTTCCATAACTTCTCCTCTCTGTCTTAAAAATGTAGTGCGAAAATTAAATCTTTCTTTGCGAGTTAAATCTTCTCTTGTGTAGCACTTGCCTAATTTTACTACCATTTACAAAACCCTCATAATTTTCTTCTCGCCTTCAACATCCCAGTATTCAACCTGTTTCTCGACGGCAATCGCATCTTTTAATTCTTCTCCGAAAGCAACATCAATCGTCTCGTAGCTTTCCAAATCCATGATAGACGCAGTTCCCTCTCCAACGCTCAAAACCTGCGCTTTTTTCTTTTCAATCAAAGGAACGTCAAATCTTTCAGCTCCAGACACAGCAAGAATTTTTTTCTTGTCGCTAAAAACTCCAATCGCTTCTATTCGGCATTTAGCAGCGCCGTGCTTTCCCGACTTGGACTTGTCGTTCGACCTGACAGTGTACGCCTCTCCGTCAATCATAATTACAGAACCTGATTTCGCCTGCGTCGCGTCAATTAATTTCAAAACCATAATTCTTCTTGACAAAAAGCATTTATAAACTTTCTGATAAACTTCTTATAAAATTCTAAAACATTCATTAAATCATAGAAGTCATTAAAAACTAAAGAGAGAATGATAATTCATGGATGATAGCGAAAAAATACAACATCGAGATTATACAGCTAAAAACGGAAGAATAAGCGCGCAAGTAAGTTTGGATGTTGCAACTTATAAAAAAGGATTAATTCAATCGTATGATTGGAAAGCAGAATTCTATACAGAACAAATTTGGCAGAAAGATAAGGAGGGTATGCGTGTTACTTATCGGTATAAAGATCTCAGTTCAGCAAAAAGTTTTTTTGATAGATTAACAAGCGCTGCAAAAGGAATTGAAATGATGCTGGCGCCGGTTACAGGGCATAGCTGGAATGCCGAATCAGCCAGAGAAGTTATAGGTTGTATTATTCAACTAGAAGAGCAAGTAAAAGGATTCGTCACAGAATTGCAAGAACAAGAAACACGAAAAATGAAAGAAGAAGGATTTTCTTGTACAAGAATTCTCGATTATGTAGATGGCGAAGCAGAATAATTTCAGCACCCAATTAATTTAAAAACCTTCTTTTTCATTCTGACCCATGCCAGAACAAACAAAGAAAAAAGATTTCGTAGAAATAAAATTCACAGGAATAGCAAATAACAAAATCTTCGATTCAAATATAGAAGAAGACCTGAAAACCCTCGACGAAAAAGCAAAACCGCAGAAAACAATCGTCTGCATAGGCGAAGGAATGGTTCCTCTCGGCTTGGACAAAGAACTGGAATCAAAAGAAATCAACAAGCAATACGAAATAACAATCCCCCCAAAAGAAGCATTCGGTCCAAGAAGAAAAGAGTTAATAAGAATAATTCCCATGAAATTATTTCTGGAGCAAAAAGTAAATCCTCAAACCGGAATGGTTTTCACGTTAGACAATCAACTAGTCAAAATCTTGGCAGTCTCCGGCGCAAGAGTCACAGTCGATTTCAACAACCCTCTAGCAGGCAAAGACCTAACCTATAAATTCAAAATCATCCGCGTTCTCTCGGAAAAAGACGAAAAAGAAAAAATAGAAGAACTATTGCAATTCTTCCTAAGATTCAAGCCCGAATTCGAAATCAAAGAAGGCAAGGTAATCCTAAAAGGTCCAAAAGGATTTGAAATGTTTATCAACGCCCTCAAGGACAAATTCAAAGAATTAATTAATAAAGAATTAGAATTCCAGGAGCTGTCAAAAGAAGAAATGGAAGCCAAAATAAAAGAACACAAGCATAACCACGAAGAGCACGAACATACTCATTAATCCTGCCATACAAATTCTTTTAAACGCCAAAAACCTTAGTAATTCATGCCCGAAATCTTCATAGAAAAAGAGGAGTCCAAGAACCAGGCAATTGACGAAGAACTGGAGTCTTTGCTGCAAAAACAGTCAACAAGAGTAAAGGTAATTGGATGCGGCGGAGGCGGTGGAAACTGCGTTTCAAGAATGAAAGAAACAGGAATAAAAGGTTGCGAAATAATCGCGGTAAACACAGACGCCCAGGACTTGCTTTACACAAACGTCGATACAAAAATTCTGATTGGAAGAGAGTTAACACACGGATTAGGCGCAGGTTCAAATCCAAAAGTAGGTGAGCAGGCTGCAAGAGAATCAGAGCAGGAAATAAGAAAGAAAATTGCAGATTCAGACATGGTTTTCATAACTTGCGGATTAGGCGGAGGAACAGGAACAGGCTCAGCGCCGGTAATAGCAGGAATAGCAAAAAAAGCAGGCGCATTAACAATCGGCGTCGTGACTCTTCCGTTCACAGTTGAAGGCCAGAAAAGAATTGAAAATGCTCAATTGGGCTTGGAAAAACTCGCGGCAGTTACAGACACGCTTATAGTAATCCCCAACGACAAGCTAATTGAAATCGCCCCAGAACTTCCAATCCACACAGCATTCAAAGTCGCAGACGAAATCTTGACAAATTCAGTAAAAGGAATAACAGAATTAATCACCAAAGCCGGATTGGTAAATCTTGATTTTGCAGACGTAAAAGCCGTGATGAACAACGGAGGAGTTTCGCTGATTGGAATCGGCGAGTCAAACTCGCAAAACCGCGCAAAAGAAGCAGTTGAAAGAGCAATTTCAAATCCATTATTAAACGTGGACATCACAAATGCGCAGGGAGCGCTGGTAAATATAATCGGCGGAAACGACATGTCTCTCGACGAATACAACAAAGTAATGAAAATTATCGGCGACAAAATCGCACCCGATGCAAAAATAATTTCCGGAGCCCAAATCTCGGCAGACATGGAAAACACTCTGAAAGTTTTGCTGATAGTCACAGGCGTGAAATCCTCCCAGATAATCGGCGGCGTCGATGTTTTCTCAAGCAAGGATTCTCTCGAAGAAGAATTAGGCATTGATTTTGTCAAGGAATAATTTTAAAAACACCCTTTCTCTAATCTAAACATGGGAAAAATAATATCCTTCATCCTCCAATCCAAGAGAGTCTGGCATATCCTGAGAAAGCCTTCAAGTTTTGAATTCAAGACAGTTGCGAAAGTTTCGGCAATAGGTATTCTTATCATCGGCGCGCTCGGATTTGCAGTTTCCGACGCAGTTAAAATCCTCTCAAGAATTTTTGGTTAGTAAACAGTTTAATTTTTCTCCGTATTAATCGTCTATTATTAGTTATCAAAATATTCGGAAATTAGCCGAAGGCTAATTTCTCGATTCTATCGCACTAACTCTTCTTCGTCTGACAAAAATAAAAACATTAAAAAAGCCAGATTTCTCTCATCTTGCATGGGGTCGTAGTCCAGCTTGGTCTAAGATTCGAGGTTTGGGACCTCGCGACGCAGGTTCAAATCCTGCCGACCCCATCTCCCTTCTAAAATTTTGTTAAGCGCATCAAACTTATATCTATTAGAAAAACCAATTAAACCAAAGTAATCTTTCAAGCTCTCTCTATAGACTCTAACTAAAAATAAATCTTTTCTCTTTGGCTCTCTAATTTTTCGAGACATTTTATACCTTATTCCAAACCTATCAAATATTCTTCCTAAATTTTTTATTAATTGTTCAGAAACACATCCGCAAGAAACATTGCTGACTTCAACAAAACCATCGGTATCCATCAATCCGCGCGCAAACCCTATTAGAAATTTATCGTCGTAAGAGGCTAATTCGTGCTTTAATCTGACTGAGTAGGTCTTTTTGTTTTCCCAACTTAAAAATTTTCTAATAAACTCTGAATAATCTTTAGAATTAACTAAAACTTCAATAGCACCGCCCTTTACATTTTTAATTAAAAACGGATTAAGCTTCAAATTTTTTAATAAATCTATTAAATATTCGCTATAAGCGAGGTCTTTAGATAAGGATAAACTATACCGGACTTTATGATGGGAAGATCTTCCATGTTTAGAAACATAGTAAGAACCATCGCCTGCAAAAGCCCCCATAAGTTCACCTAATTTTTCTTCTGTTAAATTAGCAACAAATTTTTCCTTGCGTCTTGGTCTGAATTTTCTTGTATTATAATAAATAGTCGTAATCCCAACATCTAATATTTTGGATATCTCTCTCAAACTTTTTCCTTTAAGCACCAAACACTTTATTTTTTCCTTGTCCTCTTTTGAAATTCTTTGATATCTCTTTCTCTTCATCAAAGCATAAACACACAATGGTTTATATATTTTTAGACCCCGGTTCAAATAAGAGTTAATCTTTCTCTTTCGTTAACTTAATCTTCACCCCAACAAAACCATAAACTCCGTCAAAATCAACATTTGCATTTCTGGTAAAATTATCTGTAAAATTATATCCCGCCGAACCAATAATTGAAACTCTGTCGTTAATAGGAATCTCCCCGAATAATCCTGCATTCAAACCCCAGCCGAAAAGTTCATCAGAAGTTTTTTGTTTAAACTCCCCGAGCCCTCCAATCATATCATACTCGCAATAAAATAATTCTCCCCCAAGTTCAAATCCCCAATTTTTAGAAAAAGGCGCATATTTCAAACCAGTGTTGACTCCGTTAAAACTTCCTCTTCCAAATCCTTCAAAAACAGGATGCGCCGCGCCAACTTCTCCTTTATTGTAATCAACGCCAAAATAACTTTCAAATTTTCCACCCAAATCTATTTTTCTATTAAGCCTTGCTCTTCCCAAAGGAATTATTCTGTCAGCCTTAAATCCTCTAAAACTTCCCGAAACTTGTCTAGCGGCAATTCCTTCCTCATAACTGTCTGGTTTTATTCTATCAGCTAATTCACCGCACCCGCATGCAAACCCAATTAATCCAACCGCCAAACTTCTTCCAATTATCTTCATTCTCATATCTTTCTCTCAAGCGAATAGTTTAAAAACCTTCTTGACAAAAAACAAGCATGGGAAGAAAAACAAAAAAATCCAAAGCATTCGGAAAATTCGGCGCAGGTTTCGGCGTCAACATTAGAACGAAATATAACAAAGTAGAATCCTCGCAGAGAAAAGCCCAAAAATCTCCTTTCCACCCAACAGGAAAAGCAAAGCGATTAGCGTCAGGAATTTGGAAATGCAAAAAAACAGGACGAATTTTCGCAGGCCCCGCTTACTCCTTGGAAAAAATCGAATAATTTAAAGATATTTCCCGTCCTTCTTATAATTAAAATATTTCACCACCTCAAACCAAACCACACTTAATCCCGCTGCCCCGAATGCAATCAAACCATCCATCAAGTGTAGCTGTTCAAATTTAAAAACCCCTCTTAAAACAGGAACATACAGCGACAATCCTAAAAATATCAAAGCCCCCAAAGCAACAAACCAAAACGCTTTATTTTTTTCAAAAACAGTTTCGTAAATCGGCTTCGACATCGATCTGCTGCTGAGAATTAAAAGAAGATTAGAGAATATAAGGGTGCAAAAACTCAGCGCCCGCGCCTCGCTTTCATTATTAGTCAATCTCAAAGTCAAATAAAAAACCAAAGCAACAACGAACAGCATAATCAATCCCTGCAAGACGCTAAAAACTAAAGTATTCTTATTAAAAATTTTCTCGCGCGGATTTCGCGGCTTTCTCGACATGATATTTTTTTCTTCTCTTTCAGCTTCAAAAACAATTGAGCAAGTAGGGTCAATTATTAATTCCAAAAACAAAATATGGACTGGCAGTAAAATAAGAGGCCATCCGAATATAAGCGCAAGAACAGTAATTCCAGCTATTGGAATATGCATGGACAAAACATAAGCCATCGCTTTTCTGATGTTGTCGAAAATTCTTCTTCCCATTTTAATTCCGTCAACAATCGACGTAAAATCATCATCTAAAAGAACAACCGAAGACGCCTCTCTTGCGACATCAGTTCCGCGCGAGCCCATCGCAATGCCAACACTGGCTGATTTTAAAGCAGGAGCGTCATTGACTCCGTCTCCAGTCATCGCGACAATTTCACCGTTTGATTTTAACGCATTGACTATCCTGAGCTTTTGTCGGGGAACAACTCTCACAAACAAGTTGACTTCCCTAATTTCTTTTTTCAATTGCTCGTCGCTCATTTTTTCTAATTCAGCTCCAGTTATGAATTTTTTAGGGTTCCTAAGCCCAATTTCCATCGCAATATTTTGTGCTGTCCCTGGATAATCTCCGGTAATCATAATGACTTTTATCCCCGCGTCATAACATTCCTTAATTGCTTGAGGAACAGTCGGCCTGACAGGATCTTCAAAACCAACTAACCCCACAAATTCAAAATTAAAATCGTGCTGGTTTTCTGGCAGATTCCCCGCAAATTTTGCAACACCTATTGCTATCACTCTTAATCCCGAATGCGAAAATTCTGTTGCTTCTTTTAATATTTTTTTCTTCTCCCCAATTCTTAAATGGCACAAATCAATAATCGCTTCCGGCGCCCCTTTCGCAGCAACAATATGTTCAACTTTATTTGGCCTGTCCCAAACATGCGAAACCGCCAGCAAACCATCGTGTAAAGGATATTCTTTAAGCAGATGCCAGGTTTTATGAATAAACTTCTCTTCATTTCCCCGAGACAATTCCTTCAGCGCTTTTTCCATCGGATCAAAAGATTCTTTCTGGCTAGCCAATATTCCGTATTCAATAACGTCGTGAAACTCGCGCGGAATTTTATTTTTCCCGTCAATAAAGAAAATTTTATTTTCTTGATACAATCTTTTTACAGTCATTTTATTCTGGGTAATAGTTCCCGTCTTGTCAGCGCACAGCACCGTCGTAGAGCCAAGTTCTTGTATCGCCTGCTGCCTCCTCGTTAAAACATTTTTCTTGGACATTCTCCACGCGCCAAGTCCAAGGAATAAAGTTAAAACAACGGGGAACTCTTCTGGAAGAATCGACATCGCAAGAGTTATTCCAGATAAAAAAGCGTCCAGCCAGTTCTTCCTTAAAACCCCGTATGCTATAACCACCGCCGCGCACAATATCATCCCATATATAGCAAAATATTTTACAATGGACTTTGTCTCTTTCTGAAGATTTGTTTTTTCAATTTTTATTTCTTTCAGGGATTTTCCAATTTTTCCCATCTCAGTTTCAATTCCGATTTTTTTGACTATAGCAATTCCTCTTCCGCTTACAACTAATGTCCCGCTAAAAACAAAAGGAGTATTTTCTCCGCCAGGCGCCTGCATCACTATGCTTAAATTGTCTGTGTGTTCTTTCCTGACAACTGCTGATTCTCCTGTAAGCAAGCTTTCGTCAGTGCAAAGATTAGTGGAAGCCACAACAATTGCATCAGCCGGAACCCTGTCTCCTTCAGACAAAATAACAACGTCATTTTCAACAACTTCTTTTCCGGGAATTCTTCTGCTGACTCCTCCTCTGACAACGAGCGCCCGCGGGCTCGACAAATCTCTCAAGGCATCTAAAGATTTTTCTGTTTTGTTTTCCTGATAAATAGTTATCGTGATTATTACCGCAACAAAACCCAAAAGCATGAACGATTCTTTAACATCTCCGAGCATTAAATAAAAAATCCAGCAGGCGATAAGCAAGAGAAACATCGGCTCTTTGAAAACTTCTAAAACAATGCCAAAAAAATTTTTCCTCTTCTCCCGAGGAAGCTCATTGTATCCGTATTTCTTTATTTTTTCATGAGCTTGTTTCTCGCTTAATCCCTCTAGATGCATCGAACTTAGCGTTTCTGTAATGCTTTGCATTTTCCCTCTCTATTCTCTGTTGAAAAGAGTTTATAAAATTAGAGTCCATCTCTCAATTAAGCAAAACCCTTAAATATCTCAAAAACAATTCTCCCTCGATAAAAGGAGGTAATATGATAGACAAAAACAAATGCGGCTTGGCTCTCGGTTTATTCTTCGCAATTGTTCACGCTGTTTGGGCGCTGGCAGTTGCAATAATTCCCGGCAGTTTGCAATCATTTTTGGACTGGATATTCGCTCTGCACTTCGTAGCACCCGTATGGAGTTTAACAGCGTTTAATTTCGTCAATGCAATCCTTCTAGTGATAGTAACATTCATCACAGGTTATATTCTAGGATGGGTTTTCGCATGGGCGCACAACTTGTGCCACAAGAAATAAATTTATTTTATTCTTCATTTTTATTATTTCAAACCAAGCTAAATGCTTTTCTAAAAAGATGCAGAAGTTATCGATATAATTGTAATATCGCAAAATCGACGAGAATGCGAGTCGATTGAGCAAAGCAAATTAGGCTAAATTTAATCTCTATTCTTCACTTTTCTTTCTTTTAATTACTTTAACCGCAGCATTTTTTCCAGCTCTCGCAACCATTACGCCTTTCTTAATCAGCAATTCATAAACAGTGAAAAACACAATTATCGAACCGGCAATTGCCGAAAATATAATTGCATAATCTTTGACAATATTTATCGTCGGAATCGCCTTCGCCGCGTCTAGCTTGTCCTTCTGGTATTCATATTCTTCTATGGCCAGCTTCAAATTCGAATTGGCATTTCTCAAATTTCCGTCGAGAACACTCGCTTCAGCAGTTCTCAAATATTTCTTCAAGTCATCAAGCGAAATTTTAGAAGTATCATACCCGTTATCTTTTTTATCAGAAATTTCCAGTTCCAGCGAAGCATATCTTCCTTTCAATTCTTCAATCTGCTGTGAAACATTTTCCAGTTCAATTCTTTCCTTTTCAGCGTCGGTAACATCTTCCTCGTCGGGATTTTCTACAGTTATATTCTTGTAAAATATCTCTCTGTCAACTCTCAAAGTTAAAGTCACATTCCCGCTTTCTTTTAAATTTCCATAAACCATTATGTAGGACTTTTCTCCAGGAGCGAGAGAATCCGCCGGAACAATATCATAACTCGAATACCCTCTCCCTGAAACAAACGCTATCAGATTATTAATCGTCTCGTTCCCGTCATTTTTTATTTGTATATTAAACTGGACATCTCCTATTTTAGTTTCCGTCGGGAAAAAATTAACCAGAGAAATTCCAGTTGATTCAGTTGAAGTCTCAGATTCTTCTGCGTAAACAGTCCCAATTAAAAATAATGAAATAATCAAGCACAAAATAAATCTCCTTTTCCAACTTGCTTGGAAAACGAAGGTTGTGTATTCGCATCCTCTTTTCATCATATCACAATTCAGAAAGCAAGGAATATAAACCTTTTCAAACAATCTGCCAATATGCTCTAGTTAAAACACATTGCGTCGGCGGAGTTTCTTCGCATCCCAATCCGCAAGGATCATAATCTGAAGCGCGCTGATTCGGATAGTCATCACAAGAATCAACTAGTGTACAAGTTGAACACGTTGATGCCTGCCACGAACATTTTACTAATTCCCCATCACAATCATAATGGCCATTTGAATAAGCATTAGTTCCATCATCAGGAAACCACCCACATCCATAATTCGCTCTGTACGTATCCCACATTTCTTCACTAAAATCTGACCAGCTTCGATCAGAATCCGGGTAAGGACCTTCCTCTGATAAAGCCCACATATATCTGTCTTGGTAATCAAACAAAGCGCTATTGTTCCATTCGTCTTTTATATCAAGAACCAACGAGGCCAACAGCCATCCATTCCAACTAGATGTTGTGCTGCCTTGCCTATAAGGCCCAATCCAACTAGGATTATCTCGCTCTGGGTATTGAACATGCGCGCCACCATACTCCGGCAACCCTTTATGTTCATTCTCATACGCTCTTATATAAAATGTTGAAGCCCCAACAACTGGAATCGTATTCCAACTCTCAGATAAGTTAGCTCTAAAAGGTGGAATTAAACCCGCCCATTTCGCGTCATCTGCTTCAATATATCTTATTTGCCCCGCACCAACACCATCAATTATTTCAATATAATTTCCTCTCAAGTTTGTATAACTAGGAATACTACCAACAATAAAATAATCTGGACCGAATTCTGTTATTGTAATTTTCTGGATATTATGCTCAAGATCAATGTCTGATTGACTCACATAAAAAGTTTGAGAATCCTCCCCGAATAAATTTTGTTCAGGAAAATATAATTTGCCAATATTTTTCATATTAGATTCACCAAGCATAAGTCCCGCAAATAAAATCGGGAATTTTCTTCCAGAAGCATGTCCCCCATCTTGTGGCCATGCGCCTCCATTTTTAAGAATCCAATAATGATCAATCCCGTTTTGAATTAATGCGTTTCTTACAGTACTTTTATCAGAAGCGTCTTTGTCTAACAGCAAAAAACACGCAGCCTCTTGAACATCATTAGACAACTCTCTTCCATAATTTGCCATATTATCGACCGGAAAAATGTAGATTCCACCTGTTTGATTTAAATGATCTAGCCATACTCTATTAATTGTTGGAAGAATAATATTTGCTTCGGGAGTGCTTACAACAGACGGCAAATTAGGCAATTCAAAATTTGTTTGCGATTCTATGTAAATTGTCTTTGTGTCTCCAACATAAGCTGGCCTAAATGAATCTACTGGAGGAACTTCTGCCAGGCAAGTTAATACAACTGCAGATTTAAGATACGATGCAGTAGGCCTTGCTGCGCCTTCTGGCCAGCTCTCAGAAGAAACAAGGGAAACACCAGGATTTAAAATAAATGGAAAGTCAATCCGCTCTGAAGAAGCCCATGATCCCGCACGTTGGTCAAAAGATTGTTTTCCAGGCATCGGATTTGCCATTGAGCCACTCCTCAAGGATCCACTCACCTCATAAGGCGCAGGATCCACACCTATCACATTCACAATCCCTGTAACCGAATCAATCTTCACCCAATAATCTCCATTCACAAAAGTCCCGCATTCATACGGCTTGTCAAAGAACCAGGTTATCCCATACTGCGAAATATTATTCCCGACTGTAACACCACCAGCGCACTCCGCAGAAACACTTCCCAATAAACTAAATAAAAAGATCAAACTAAAAAATAACATAGCCCTCTTTATCATATCACAATTCAGAAAGCAAGGAATATAAATCTTTTCAAAACGCCGAATGATATTATAAGAATATCAGAATATTTGCATTAATCAAATTTCCAAAACCATACAGCCAGAAACATGAAGTGAATAATACGAATTCAAGATAATTATCTGCGATAGATTCTGTTCTCTTACCAAAGCGCAAAAGTTTATATACCATTATTCTCGCACATTTTTATGAGAAGATACAACCCTCTAATCAAAGGCGCAATAATCACAGCATTACTCGGAAGTCCATTGATAGCAAGACAATCATCACAACCATCGTATTTAGAAAATCAAACCCAATATCAAACTAATGACTTCAAAAAAGACTCAGATAAAGTTCTGTTAGCAAGAATGCTTTACGGAGAAACAGGCGGAAGACTTTCCTTGGAAGAAACAGTCGCGATAGCAAACACAGCAGTAAGACGTTCAAAAGACGGAAAAAAATGGAACGGCGAAACACTCAGAGACTCAATTCTCGCGCCAAAACAATACAGCTGTTTTAATTCAAACGACCCAATGCTGCGACTATTAAAAAATCCCTATGCAAATAACAAAACAGGTTTCGACAGATGCTTGGAAATAGCAGAGGGAGTTCTCAACGGAAAATACCAGGACACAAGCAAAGGCGCAACCCATTATTTCAATCCGAAAAAAGCCTCCCCGCCGTGGCAAAAATCAATGCAAAAAATCGGACATCTCAAAACACCCAAAGGACAAAGCGTCCACGTTTTCTACAAAGAATCGCCGCAAAAAGCCAAGAAAAAATAATTAAAATCTTAATTCTAATCTTGGTACATAAAATACCAATTATATGGTATTTTCCACATAGAAAAATATATAAATACCAATTATCTGGTAAAAATATGGAATTGGATTATTTTATCAAGAAAGGATTAGCAAATAAGATATTTGAAACCGAATTACAAAGATACACAGACTTTTTTGCTAATTCCTACAAAGAAAATCTTGAGCACTGCAAATTTGTCTTAAACACTTTTCCAAGATGGAGCATTATCTCCGGCTATTATGCAATGCACGACATAACAAAATTATTTCTTGTAAAAAAATTTCAAATCAAGATAGACGCAAAAGTTCATAAGACAGTTATAAAAATAATGGAGACAATTACCAAAGACAAGGAAACATTGAAACTTCTTAAGATTGGCTACGAAGAATTTACAAAAATGGCTGCAGACCTTGTCGAAGCAAAAGGACACAGGCAAAAAGCGCAGTATTACACGGGTTCCGAATTCATGAAAGAAAAATACAGGGAAACTGCCGGCGATTTCCTAAAAAATACAGTTCTTCCATATTTGGAAAAAATAAAAAATCTCTAAAATGATATCAAACATATTTGACAAAAGCGTTGTAAAACTAATTTCTTATTTTCTAATCAGCCCGGGCAGCAGGTACACAAGAAAGGAACTAAAAGAAAAAACTGAAATGAATAATCTTCCTCTTGATAATCTTCTGACAAAACTTCTTTCTCTTAGAATTCTAAACAAAAAAAACAATCTCTATCAATTCTCGTCGGAAAACGAAGCTTTCTTAGAAATACTTGAAAAGATAAAACAAGAATACAAAGAATTCGGCGTTCCATATAGGATATTCAATATTCTGGTAGAGACAGCAGAAAAATTATCAAAAAATAAATCAGTAAGCTCAGCCGTATTATTTGGAAGCTACGCAAAATTAGTCCATACAGAAAATTCAGATATCGATATAGCAGTAGTCACTAAAAGCAAATTTCCAGAAAAACAAATTACAAAAACAAAAAAAGAAATTGCTAAAATAAGCGATAAAACAGAACTGCACTTTTTTCAGGAAAAAGATCTTCAGGAAAAAGACGCTCTAATCCAGGATATAAAACGAAACGGCAAACGTATTCTCTAAAATCCAAACTTCCTCAACTCAACACTCTTCCTCTTCTTCTGAACATCAGCCAAGAATTCATTAATCTTTTCAATCGTATATTTCTTCAACTCTCCCGTCGTCATCTCTCCTTTCTTGTACGCCCTCTCAATCTTATTCAACTTAGAATCATCTGGCTCAAAAAACGCCCAGAGATATTGAAACGAAACATCAACATCAGGATTACCGCCTAAGCGACGATGCTCTTCCAGCGTATCCCTCCCTCCGGAAAAAGCATATTTATTAATTTTCATTTTAACTTCAGCAGGAGAATCAGTCAGAGCAATATACGACGTAGAATCAGAAGCAGACATCTTCCCGCCTTTCAATCCGGGAATAAATTTATGATAAGTCGAACTCAAAGGATTAAACTTAAATCCTTTCAATCTCCGCGCCATTCCTCTCGCCAAGCGAATATGGGGGTCTTGGTCAATTCCAACCGGAACCAAAACAGGAATTTCTCCCTCAAACTCCGGAAGCTGCGGATGCAGCATATCAGCTCCCTGCAAAAGAGCAGAAACCATTTTGCCCGGCGAAATCTCGCCGTAAACAGCCTTGAACTCATTAAACGTCGCGTGCCTTGCAAGCAAATTCTGCAATCTATAATAAGCATCCGCTTTCTCCCCCTCTTTCGAACGCTCGCTCTGAAAATAAATCTCGCAATTCTCCGGCTTCAAGCCCAGAGCAATATAATTCTTAATATATTCTTCAACAGCAATTCTCCTGCTTTCTTCTAAAGACTGCTCGCGCGCATTATACGCTTCCAAGTCAGCAACAGCAATATACAATTTAGCCCCAAGTTTCTGGTAAAAAATAAACTGCTGGCAAAGAATCATATGCCCGATATGGAATTTTCCCGTCGGCATCAAGCCAGTCATCATAACAAATTTTTTCTTTTTCTCGACAGCGTCAGCAATCTGCGCGAAATCCCTGTGCGCAAAAACAATTCCCCTCCTAAACAAAACATTATCTGTAAAAACCGAAGGCAAATGCTGCAAAGGTCGAACTCCGAATTCTTTTATCAACTTTGAGTAGTCAACATCTCCCTTAACTTCCCACGGAGTAACTTCAAAACCCTTTTTCATTCCCATAAATCGCTTCAAAACCTTATAAACTTGTCGCATTTAATTAATCGTGCACTTACCTTCCTTCGGAAATTTCTGTATCATATCAGTTAATCAGTTATCAAATTCTTTTGTCATCATAAAATTCTCGGAAATTAGCCGAAGGCTAATTTCTCGATATTACAACACTAATTATTTCCCCAAAATTCTATCTATCTAATTATCTCTCAAAAAAATCTATCCAAATAATCCTCTCCCCTAAAAACCAATTAATTAACATCAAACAAAAATTTAAATACAAACACTTCCACAAAACAGTATGAACAAAGAGGGAATCTTAATACTCATAGCCTTAATTCTTCTGCCGGCAGTATCAGCAGAAATAATTTCCTCCCAGCCAAGCTCTCAGTATAACGTCGGAGACCAGTTCAATTTAACAATAGAATTAATCTCCTCAACAGATACAAGAGCATTTTTCATTTCAACTCTAGTTTGCGACGGAAGAGAAGTCGAGATATACAAATCTCCATTCACTCTAAAACAAGGCGATAAAAAAACAATAAAAATTGAATTGTCGCTGGACAAATTCCTGATTGGAGACTCGCAGGGGCAATGCAGCATAAAATCAACATACGACACAGAAGAAGCCGTCTCTTACAGTTTTGAAATAACTTCAAATATTGATACAATAATTAATATGGAAGGAATAAATTTCAATCCGGGAGAAGAAGTAAAGGCTTCGGGGCAGGCAGTAAAATCCAACGGGCAATTGTTAGACGGGCTTGTAGAAATTTCTTTTTCAGAAACAGGACTCCACTACGCAAATGAAGTAAAGGCAGGAAAATTCGATTTCAATTTCACTCTTCCAGACAACATAAGGGCAGGGCTTCACGACCTTGAAGTAAGCGCTTACGAAAAAGATTCATACGGCGAAATAATAAACTACGGAAATACGAGTACCACAATAAAAGTAAATCAAATACCAAAAAAAATAGAATTGGAATTCAGTGCTAATACCGTCGTGCCCGGAAACGAATTAACTTACACAGTTCTGGTTGCAGACCAGGCAGGTAATCTTGTCGAAGAAGACGTAGCCGTTGTAGTCTACAAGCCGGACGAATCTGTCTTTGAAAAAAAACTAGCGAAAGTAAACAAACCAATCTCTATCGCAACAACTTCTGTAACTTCTCCAGGCTACTGGAAAATCGAATCGACAATGCAGGAATTAACGACGTCAAGAATATTTTACGTCGAAGAGCTGGAACAAGCATCATTCCTTCTGGCAAATACCACATTAAGAATAACAAACACAGGAAATGTCCCCTATGAAAAGCCAATTGAAGTTTCTTTCGGCGGAATAAAAGAAATTACAGACATAAAATTAAAACTTAACGAGTCAAAAGAAATAAGGCTTGTAGCGCCCGACGGCGAATATGAAATTCAGGTTGGCGACGGCGTTCAAAACGCTAATTTCGGAACAGTCGCATTAACCGGAAACGCAATCGCGCTGAAAGACACGGGCAAGATTATCGCAGGAAGCATCTGGCTCTGGCTCTGGATTTTAATAATTATTATGCTGGCGGCTATCGCAGTCGTATTAATCCGGCGATATGTAAAAAACAAAAACAAAGTTAGGGGCATTTCTCCAATAAAAGTAAATGTTCCAAGTTCATCAAAAGAATCAGCAAGCAATGTAATTGATAAAGGAGAAAAACAAGAATCTTCAATAGTCGTGTTAAAGCTGAAAAATTTGGAAGAACTGAATAAATTTGCTCTGCAAGCTGTCGATTCTGCATTGTGGAAAGCAAAAGATTCCAAAGCAAAAATTTATTCAGACAGCAATTACAGAATAATAATATTTTCACAGCTGTTGACAAAAACAAAAGAGAATGATTACAAGGCAATTTCTCTGGCTCAAACTCTTGAAAGAACTCTCGAACAATATAATAAACACTCCCAGCAAAAAATCAACTTCGGCATCGGAGTTCATAACGGGGAGTTGATAGTTGAATCAAAAGATGGAAAATTCAAATTTACTTCTTTGGGCACAGCAATAACTCTTCCAAAAAGAATCTCCTCGCACGCAAATAGCGAAGTCCTTCTCTCCGAAGTCGTGCACAGAAAAACCTCTGCAAAAGTAAAAGCAGAAAAAATTCACAACGCAAATCTCTGGAAAATAAAAAGAATCATTGATCGCAGCCAGCACGAAGAATACATCAATAAGTTTATGAAAAAACAGCACGAAAAATGATTAAACTAATTATTTTTGATTTCGACGGAACATTAGTAGATACAAAGGAAATGATTTTTAAAATAATTAAAGATACCTTTAACAAATTTAATTATCAGATAACTTCCGCCTTAATTAAAGAACATCTCGGAAACAGCCCAATAAGAGGAACGCTGAAACACCTGGGAATTAACCAAAAACATATAGAATCCGTCGTCAGTCATTCAAACGCGCAGACAATAAAATTATCTAAAAAAATCAAGCAGGCAGAATCTCTTTTAGTCTTGAAAAAATTAAAGCAAAATAAAATAATCCTTTCAAATAATGTCTCGCAATTTATTAACGCAGTATTGGAGAATCTTGGCATAACTTTTTTCGACAAAGTTTACGGAGCAGAGGATTTTGAAACAAAAGAACAGAAAATAAAGCAAATCATGAAAAAAGAAAAACTGTTTCCAAACGAAATTATTTACGTCGGGGACAAAACCGTTGATGTTGACGTAGCAAGAAGCGTCAGGTGTGTTTCAGTGATTATTTCCCATAAAGCGTCTTGGAGCACAAGAAAAGAAGTCGCCGCAAAGCACCCAGATTTTATTATCAAAGATTTTTCCGAATTACCGAAGATAGTTAACGAGTTGAATTAAATTTATAAAGAGCAATCATTTACCCAAATCATGGGCGATGCTTTAAGACACAACGGAAAAGATTTAGGTTGGATTCATTCTTATACTGGAGACAGCACGAAAAAATTCGATTTAGAAATGGAAGGAATCAGCGGAATTGAACAACTGTTCAGATTATCCGACGAAGAAACTTTAGAAGTTGAAGGAATGCCTCCCATGACTTTCAGAGAATTCAAAACTAAAATTTTAAGAAGAACAAAAAGAATTTATTTATTCCCTCACGAATATGGTTTAAATCTTCACTAATTCCTCCCCATCAATATAATACCCTTCGTGCCCTTCTGTCTCCTCGCCAAACATATCAACTAGCCAGTTCGTTCTCTTCTCATCTAGTTGTATTTCTTTAGATTTTCTCAATGCAAAAGCTTTCAAGCATTTGACGCAGCAATGGTGAATTTTCCCCTCTTCAACTTCGCTGACAGCGCAGGCATTTCTCTTCGCAAAATTTTCCAGCTCAGCTAATAAACTATCGGGCAAGCCATGCAATATTATCCTGCCCCCAGTTCCTTCTAAAGAAACCGCATGTTCAAGCGCAGGATAAGATTTTTTAAGAATCATTTTGATGTCCTCGCAAGAAACCCAGAATTTTTGGATTACTTGCAGAATGGCAGAGTAAAAATAGATTTAGAACTATAAGAAAAACTGCACACCATCCAACTTGCTATTCTATTTCCTCTTTGCATAATATACCAACTCAATCAAACTTTAAATACATTATGGTTTCAAGATATTGTAAGAATAGCAGTAATTATACATCTTAATTAAATTTCAGGATTTATTAATCAGAAGAATATACCGACGAGCAATACAAGTTCAAGATAACTATCTCTCAAATTCCCCCAAATAAAAAATTTCACGCCCCATTAAGTTGACAATATCTGATTTCAATTATTCAAATTTCATATAATCACAATGCAATTCTTCCCCGCCATCCCACTGGTCAACACGAAGATAAACAGCTTGCGATGTTACTGTCTCGCCTAGCGGCAAACCAACGCCGGTAGTTTCAGTTCCGTCAAAATGGAATGTTCTCAACGAACTTTCACTATAAAAATAATCATCTCCGTTGATGTTAATTTTTCTCTCGCCAGAAGAAATACTTGCAGGCGCGACGCTAATCTTAAATCCGCCCTTATTCCACATTCCCAATAATTTGATTTTATCAAAAGAAGATTTTTGAGTCGTTGCTATAATATCTGTTGCTCCGCCCCTTACAAATAAATAATCTCTATCCTGGGCGCCAGCAAGACTCAGCCAGTCTCCGCCGCTATTTCCTTGAACGTCAGCTTCGTAAGCATAAGGGTTGCTGTTATTTACAGGAGGCAATTCCAAACCTCCGGTTTTCAAGCAGTCGATATGAATCGTATCTGACGAAAATCCATAAAGAGGATAAGCTTCAATTTTTACAATTCTTTCATTGCCTCGCCCGATATTAAATCTTATGTCTTTGTCAGAAGAATCGCCCCAAGGATTAGGATTGATTTTTTTTTCATCTGTTCTTTCGGAATTAACTGCATACTTCACCGGACCAAGGCCTGCAAGCACAACAGGAGTAACTGCACTGCATTTGACATTCAAAGCAGCGTGATAGTGGTTTTTTATCCGAATAGTCGAAAACTCTTTGCCAAAACCCACGATTAATTCCAATGGGCTTTCCTTCGTGCATTCAAAAAAACCATACTCTCCGTCTCCATTATTCAGGATTTTTTCTTCATCACTAAAAGTATTGTTGCTGTTATAAAATTTATTAGCGTATTTGCTGTTTGATTTCGGCGGCAAAGAAGCGTCATAGCCATAAGCGTCTTGAATCGGTTCAATATACTCGCTTCCCGGAAGAAAACCAATAACATCCGAGCAGCTCTGCCCAAACGCTCCCGCAATAGCTGCAATCAATCCAAATTTAGCGAATCTTCCAGCTCTTTTCATTCTGTTTCTTAGATATTAAACTATTTTAATTTTTCCAATTCTATCTCCATGACAAGATACTGTAAACTTTTCGGGATAAACCTTCAAGTCGTTATATCTTAATTTGTTTTAAACTTCCAAAAGTATGTCAATAACGACGATAAATCAAATTCAGATAATTATTTATAATTCTTTCTTTACTCTGCAAAAATAATTCCCCAAACCAATTCTATCTCCAAGAACAATCAAACTTATAAACTCCTCTTCCTAATATCTATTTTGATGAAACTAAAGCATCTTATAGAATCCCAGCAATTAACCGTAGATATTCTCTCTGAATTATTCTCCGTCGCCGATGACATGCGCGCCAACCCAAAAAAATATTCCGATTCTCTAAAAGGAAAAATTCTTGCAGCGCTTTTTTACGAACCCTCCACAAGAACTCGTTTTTCTTTTGAATCAGCAATTTTAAAATTAGGCGGGCAGGTTATCGGGACAGAAAACGCGAAAGAATTTTCATCAGCTGTCAAGGGAGAATCCCTGGAAGATTCAATAAGAATAATCTCAGCATATGCAGACGTGATAGCAATGAGGCACGATGAAGAAGGCTCGGCGAAAAGAGCCTCAGAAGTTTCTTCAGTTCCAATAATCAACGCCGGCGACGGAAAAGGCCAGCATCCAACCCAGGCGCTTCTCGACGCATACACAATAAAAAGAGAATTTAATCGTCTGAATAATTTAAAAATTGCAATGGTAGGAGACTTGTCTTCCGGCAGGACAGTTCGTTCTCTTTGTTATCTCCTGGCAAAATTCAAAGAAGGCATAGAAATAATTTTTGTCTCTCCAGAACATCTGCGAATGCGCGGCGACATAAAAGAATACCTCCAAAAGCACGATGTTCCCTTCAGAGAATCTTCTGACTTGAATTCTGTCTTGCAGCAGGCAGATATAATTTATATGACTCGAATTCAAAAAGAAAGAATGTCTTTGGAAGATTACGAAAAAGCAAAAGGAAAATTCATAATTAACAAAGAGAATTTTAATTTAATCAAACCAACCGCAAGAATTCTTCATCCATTGCCCCACGTCGAAGAAATTGATCTTCCAATTGAAACAGAAAAACAAGACAAGAGAGTCGCATATTTTAGGCAGGCAGAAAACGGGCTTTATGCGAGGATGGCTTTGCTCTTGCATTTGCTCAAGGACTGAAATTTTCATATTATCAAATTTATATATCAATATCGAATCCAAGATAATATTCTCTTCTATTTCTTATTTCAAATGCATGCTTTTTCAAGATAATTTCTCCCCAATAAAAAATCTATATCTCAATATCGAATCCAACATAATTTCTCTTCGAACTTCATGTTCTAATAACTACTTCTTCTTCTTTAACAAATCAAATATCTCTTCTGGAAAAGGCATTACAATCGTAGAATTCTTTTCCTCAGCAATATCATTAAGCGTCTGATAAAATCTCAGTTTCATCGCGGAAGAAGATTTTTCAATTATCTTCCCAGCCTCAAGAAGTTTTTGAGCCGCCTGTTTCTCCGCCTCAGCATTAATTACTCTCGCTCTTCTGTCTCTTTCAGCCTCAGCCTGATGAGCCATCGCCCTCTTCATGTTCTCAGGCAGTTCAATATCTTTTATTTTTACATCTGTAACTTTTATTCCCCAAGGGTCTGTTTCGTCGTCAACAATCTTCTGAACCTGATTTCCAATTTCTTCTCTCTTCGCCAAAACAGTATCAAGCTCAGCTTTTCCCGCCATGTCTCTCAGCGCAGATTGAGCAAGCTGTGAAATAGCGAAGGCATAATCTTCAACTTCAAGAATAGCATTCTCAGAATTAGTAACTCTGTAAAAAACAACGCCGTTAACTTTCATGGGAACATTGTCTTTTGTAATGACTTCCTGCGAAGGAATATCGACGGCAACAACTCTTATATCTACTTTTTCTACTCTTTCAACAAGCGGGATAATCCATCGAAGCCCTGGCTGCAATGTCCTGACATATTTTCCAAGTCTGAACTTAACAGCTCTTTCGTATTGATTCACCACTCTAATTCCTAATACAACAATCAAAAAAACTAACGAGCCAATTATCCATCCAACTACCATATTTTTCCAAATAATTGTCCCTATTTAAACCTTCTCAAAAGTTTCTGAAAATTAATTACATCCTCCCCAATTTCTCAATTCTCACATCAATCGGCGGATGTGTGCTAAACAATCCAGAAATCTTTTTCTTGAAAGGATCAGAAATAAACAACGGCGCAACAGCTTTCGGAAATTTTTTCGTCTCGCGAATTTCAACATGCTCTCTCTTGATTTTTTCCAAAGCTTTCTTCAATCCGGGCGGATATCTCGTGAACTTGACAGCAGTTGAATCAGCGCCGAATTCTCTCCGTCGCGAAATTGCTAAAGAAACAAGCTGCGCAGCAATTGGCGCAAGTATCGCAGCGATTACAGCGGCAAGCATAATCAACAATCCTGCTTTGCTGTCTCTATCGTCGTTCCCAGCAAACCACAAGTTCCTCAAAAACATCTGCGCAATAATTGAAATCATTCCAACCAGAACAGCAGTCAAAGTCATAAATCTAATGTCATAATTTGCAATGTGCGACATCTCGTGTGCAATCACTCCCTCTAATTCCTGCTTGTCTAATTTTTCAATTGCCCCCGAAGTAGCGCAAATAACAGCATTCTCAGGATTTCTTCCCGACGCAAACGCATTTATTTCAGAAGAATTCATAACATACAATTTCGGCACAGGCAGTCCTGATGCTAAAGCCATATTTTCCGCAGCATTGATAAATTTAGAATGCTCAGCCCGATTCGCAGCCCGCGCATTTACAGACGCCAAAGCAATCTTGTCAGAATAATAATATCCAACCCAAATATAAACTAAAGAAAATATCGTCGCAAAGATTGTTATGACAAAAAAATAAGAAGGGTCGAGCGCAAGCGCAATCAAGTATCCAACAAGAATAAAGAACACAAATATAATAACGATTAGAAAAAATGATTTCAGTTTATTTCTTCTTATGTCGTCCTCAAAATGTATTCTTTCTGCCATGTTTTAATTAAAACGAATCTGCTTAAAAAACTTTACTCCAATTAAAATTCAACTTTCGGAACAGCCTTTTCTTCCGTCGGAATATTAAACTGCGGCTTTTCTTTCTTCCCAAAAATCTTCGCAAAGAAAGCTCCGGGGAATACCTCTACAGAATTATTGTAAACCAATATCGAATCAGTGTAGAACTGCCTTGAATAAGCAATTTTGTCCTCGATAGCAGCAAGTTCTTGCTGCAAGTGTAAAAAGTTTTCGTTTGCTTTCAATTGCGGATAATTTTCAGCAATCGCAAAAATACTTTTCAGCGCTTCCTGCAGTTGGCTGCCTGCTTTCATTCTTCCCTTCAAATCTTTTGCGCCAAGCAAAGCTTTTCGCGCGTTAGTGACTTCTGTCATGATTCCTTTTTCGTGCTTCGCATATCCTTTGACGGTATTAATTAAATTGGGAACTAAGTCAGCTCTTCGTTTCAGCTGAACATCAATCTGCGCCAGCGAATTATCAATTCTGTTGTCGAGAACAACGAACCTGTTGTAATAGAAAATAAACATAACTACAAGTAAAGCAATCAGGATAATTATAAGCCATATTGCCCAAATCATTCTTTCATTAAGTTTTTCTCTTTTTTAAATCTTATGATAATCTTCTCTTCGCAACTCTGCAGAAAAACAAAGATTTAAAAATAATCTATGAATAATAGTTCACAGGTGATGGTAAAGAATCGCCTTAGAATTCTGGAAGATTAAAATGAAAAAACAAAAAGCCACAAAAAACTATTGCAATCCATCAGAAGGATGCAAACAAAATGCAGAATCTGAAGAAAGAGGATTACATCAAAGATTAACAGAATTAGGATACGAAAAAGTTATGGAAATATACAGCGACGCTGGAGAAGATCCTAAAATTACTAGAGAATACAGACAAAGCATAGGGGATTCGATTTTAGATAACTTAAGATTGAAGATTAGATTTGCAATTATTCCTGCGGAATTGGTTCCGGAAGCAGCTAGTGTTGGTACATATTTACCCCACACCTGCATCTTTTATCAAATAAAAACTAAAAGAGAGTAACTCGTTACAGAGAGTTGTCTTTTGGATATGTTTGTTTATACATGCTTTTTTGATTTACTTCTTCCAACCCACTAAATAAAAATAGAAAAGCATTAAAATCCCATTTATCTTAATACAGCATGGAAAAAAGAGTTCAAGTTCTGATTACATTCATCGTAGCAATTCTTTTAGTCACAGGACTTTACATTTTCACAGACTGGTTTTCAAAAGTCACAGGTTATTTCACTGGCGAAGACGAAAAAGCAAAACTCGCGCAATGTCTCAATAAACAAAACGCAGAATTTTATTCAGATACTTTTTGTCCTGATTGCGAAAACCAAAAAAAGATTTTCGGAAGCCAAATCAAATTAATCAAAATAATCGAATGCGGAAAAGAAATGGAAAATTGTCCGAATATAAGAGAAATCCCAGCATGGTATATTAACAAAACAATCCATTACGGTTATTTTAACATCACAGAATTAGACAAACTATCGGGATGTAATTTATTGGAATAATTAAATTTTCTCAATTAAAGTATTAATTATTTCTTTTTTGAAATTCTCGCTTAAATTAAATGTATTTGCCCAGCGAGCATACGCCCGCCATCCATCAAAACTATCTTTAACAGATCCAAATTCATAACCACTCTCTTCAAATGATTTTATTTTATTTTTCATTCCGCGAATATTTCTAGTTCTCAATAGTTTATGGCTGGGAAAATTTCTAAAACCTAAAAAATCTATTCCTCTATAAACTGAAATTATTTTAGTTTTGTCTGGATGTAACGATATGCCTAAATTGTCTTTAAGAAAGACATCAATCGCCCCCCCCCCCCGCAGTCAAATCCGCCCGCCGCCGATTCAAAATAACAAAGTCATCAACATATCTTATATAATATTTTTCTCGCAAAACATATTTGACAAAATAATCCAAGTCATTAAGATAAAGATTAGCAAAAAATTGCGACGTCAAATTGCCGAGAGGCATTCCAATTCCCTCTTTTTCAGTATTTCTTAAAATCTGAGCAATCAGCCAAATAACTTTTTCATCTTTTATTTTCCTGCGGATTATTTCAATTAATTTATCATGGCGGATATTTTGAAAATAATGCCTAATATCTGCTTTCAAGCAAAAACCACAATTTGTAAAATTATTCGTTACTTTCCTTGAAAATTTATCAAATCTTTTTATAGCAAATAAAGTCCCTTTCCCTTTTTGGTTTGCGCATGAATCAAAGATAAATCCTTTTTCAAATATCGGGCCAATTATTTTAATTAAACTATGATGAACAACTCTATCTCGAAAATCCGACTTTGAAATCACTCTTGTCTTCGGGTCTCTATGAACAAATGTTATTAGAGGTTCGGGCTGATAACTCTTCTTCTTAAGTTCATAATGCAGCATAAGAAGATTTTTTACTAAATCTTTCTCAAATTCAATTACATCCTCCCGCGTAGTTTTCCCCTTTCTTGCTTTGCGCCAGGCCAAGGTTAAATTTCCTAAAGAACAAATCTTATCATATAAATTATTATACGTTTTCATGAGTATTCCTAGCCAAAAAATCTGAACTATTCGACCATTCGCGTTGGAGTTAGACAGCCTATTGTTGTTGGAGTTCAAATTGCGGTTACTATTAAGGTTGAACCTGGAAATGGATAGCCATTTACTTTTCAAAGCCACCATCACTTCATATTTCACTGCGATACAAAAGCAGTTACTTAATGTCGTGATTGAATTTTATATTCTTGCAAAGCAAGAACGTAAGCAAACGACGTGTAGCCCAGCCATTTAATTGACTAGGAATCTTTAAAGAACGGAGAGGTATTTATTTCTTCCTATTCAAAGTTCGCATTTTTGCCAAGAAGTTTTAAGAAGGCAATTATTTCAGCGACGTGCCTTCAACGCCCAGTAATCTGGCGATGTATGGGGCTGTACTCAGCACCTTCGGCACGAACGCAAACTACCCGACCATCCGCGTTGGAGTCAGACAGCCCATTGTAGTCGGAGTACAAATCGCGGCCACTATTAAGGTCGAACCTGGAAATGCCTAAATTATCTTCTGAAGGTTTATTTTGTGTTGAGTTATATAGTCTTCTTTTTCCACTACCAAGTTTTGAAGGCAATCCTGTTCTAATTAGTTCTGAATCATTTTCATCAAAATTATTCGTCGGTTCAGCAAGAATTTTAGCTGTTCGCAGTTCTGTTCCTCTTTGGAATTTTGGCATTACTCCATAATCTCCAAATTTTGTATTTCTTAATCCATATCCAATCATAACAGCAGGCAATCTATCAAAATCTCTTAACTCTTTAGGCAGGCCTTCAAAAGTTTGTACAGCTAACTCATGATTGTTTCCAGAAAAATCTAAAACAAGACCCATATCAACATAATGATTTCCTTGAATTCGGATGGGGTCGCCTTCTTGAAGAGTTCTTTCTAATTCCTCTGGTTTGATAATTCTAAACTCCGGAGCAATAATTTGATTTACAACAGGCAAAATTAAAGGATTTGAACCGAAGGTAGTCGGGACTTCATTAATCTCTCCCGATCTTAAAACTTTCAGATTATCATTTCCATTATACTTTGAATCAATAACATTATTAATTTCTTTTAGAGTCGCAAGGGCATTTTTTCCTTTTAGAATATAAGGAGTTACAGTTAGTTGCGGAATTGCTGGTTCAAGTCCTATTTGTGATTTTGTTTTTTTCATTATTTCTTTCCTTCTAATTGACTAACAATTTGATTAAGACAGTTTCTTGTTCCCCTTAAACTTTCTAAAAGTTCGCTTCTTCGTTGTTGTTCTAAGATATTTTCATAATTCGGCGCGCCGCCTTCGGCGGAAACAAGAACTACCCGACCATACGCGACGGAGCCAGACAGCCCATCGTAGTAGGAGCTCAAATTGCGGTAACTATTAAGGACGAACCTGGAAATGCCATCTTTTCTTGTATACCATATTCTTTTTCCTCTTTCTTTATCAAGTCCAACAGGCATTCCAATTTCATCTATTTCATCAAATTTCCATCCACTATATTTTCCTAAAAATCTCTCGTCGTAATGAACATTAAATCCTTTAGATGGAACAGCAATAAATCCATATCCTTCATCTTCATTTGGCCGAATGTCAAATCCTGTGATTAAAGCAGGTTCTCTAGAAATTTTCACAGTGTCAATTTTCCCGCTTTCTGCAATCAATTCAGCTATTCTATTATTGTCTTCATTATAACCATCTTGTAGACTTCTAAAAACTAAAGCATTCGCTGTAGTATAATGTTTCCCGTCAGTCATTCGCATAAACTCTTCATTCCAATCTTTCGGCAATGAAACTCTCACACCATATCGTCTGACAACTTGGTCTATGAGATTAGCATCAGGAACATTTGCGCCGACAACTTCGTCTCCTTTTCTTTCTAATTGAAAATGTTTGTTCCCATTAAATCTTTCTGCTTTCGCTTCCTGATAAGCTTCGTAAATTATTCGTCCTGCTTCGCCAACTAAAAACGAAGGTGTCTGAACTATCATTCCATTTTTTCTAGGGACAAATACAATTTGTCCAAGTTTTTTTGCTGTTTCTGTCATGCGTTTCTAAAAAATCCTCCCTATTTAAACTTTGCGCTATTGTAACTCCTTTGCAAAAGTAACTAATCAATTCGTTCATTTATTAAAATAAAATTTTAAATAAACTTCTTTGGAATAAATATTTAAACCTTTTTTTCATCTAACAAACATGCCAAAGAAAAAAACAAAAGAAGAATTTGAAAAAGAACTCCAGGAAACTTTAATCCAGGTAGGATTAAGAATAGCAAAAAGAGGAGAAGGAGCGTTATTTGTCGTCGGAGAAGTGAAATACAAGTTGTTGGTGGATCAAGATGTTCCCCCATTCAATGTTACAAAAAATCCAAAACTTCTCGAATCTTTGGCGATAATGGACGGAGCAGTAATCATAGACAGCGACGGAAAAATGAAAGCATACGGCGCGATGATTAAATCAACCAGAACTTTCAAGAATTTCGGAACAAGGCATTCTGCAGGAATCTCCGCGTCAAAAAAAGGAAACCTCGTCGTCATAATCTCAGAAGAAGACAAAAAAGTCCGCGTGTTAAAAGAAGGAAAAATGATTTTGCAGATTGACGCATTGCAGAAAGGAGTTGAAAAATCCGTTCCGCAGGCAGTTAATTTATTGGAATCAATCGGCGCAGGCACTCTCGGTGCAATCGGAACTTCAATTTTAGTTCCAACTCTTGGAATAACTCTCGGCCCCGGAATTCTCGTCTTCGGCTCCGCGTATTATCTGACGAAGATTCTCTCGCAAAAGTTGAGGAAATAATTAGATATTCAAAAAATATAATAAAATGAAAAAAAAGAACTTATTTATAATGCAATTAATCGCATGGACACTCGGTTTTATCGCCCTCGCTCTTCTGATTTTTGGTATAATTAGAGAATTATTCTTAAAATGAGAATCGGGGGAGCTTTATCAATATTTTCGCACATCATTAACTTTGTAATATTTCTTTATTTTACTGTAACTTTATTAAATCTAAATGTTCTTGATATTTTTGGATTGTTAATTAGTGCATTCGGGTTGCTAGCTTCTTTGGTAGCTAACATCGTCTCTGTTTTAGAATCGAAAGGATAGCAACTTTTAAAAACCAACTTTTCTGAATACTAACATGATAATTCCAGTAAGATAATCTAAAATAGAAAAGTATAAATACAAATGTTCGTTCTTTTCGCTATGAAGAATAGAGATGATTTAATGCTGCGATTAAATCCAAAATTTCAAAAAATTATTTTTCAAAAAACCCTTGACAAATACGGAGATTCCCTCAAGGCAGGTTCAATTTTAAAAATTCCTGCAAGTTCAGTCAGAGGGTATAAGAATCTTTATTTTGATAGTGTGCCCAAAAATTTAATTAACGAATTAATCAGATTAAAAATAACTACACAAGGAGAAATTAAATTAAACACCTTATCCTCATTTATCAAAAGTCAGAAAGTAAAAGAAATATTAGGCAAAGGAAGGGAAAAAAGAAACGAAATCTTCCAAACAATAAGAAAAGAAATTCCCCCTGTTAAAAAAATAATCAACAGTGGTAACTTAGAATTTTATAGATGGTTTGATAAATATAAATTATTATTAGATGCGCCTTTTAGAAGGATTCAAGTTAAAAACAACGATGATTTCATTATTGTCGAATATACAAACCACACAAGACATGGAAATAAACACTTTAAGGTAAACTTGCCTAAAAAAATAAAACTTGATTCAGAATTCTTTTATTTTTTCGGATTATGGTGCGGCGACAGATCAGGCGGAAAAAGATTTGGAATCGCCAATAAAAATAATGAGATTATTAATTTTACAGAATATTTTTTAAAACAGAATAAACAAAGAGTAGAAAAGATATTATACATCACAAAAGGTTTAGAAATTCCTCGAATTAAATACGACAAAAAATTCGAATTAGAGAACGAGAAAAAAGGATGGGTGCTGTCAGTACATTCGAACAATGGGATTCTAGCCTCTTTTTTTTATTATCTTCAGTCGCATATCACAGAGATATTAACATCAGAAAAAAGCAAATATTCTTTTTTTGCTGGACTTTTTGATGCCGAAGGAAACGTTTCATTATATAATAAATCATTTAGATGGGCCTGTAAAAACGAGAATTTAATTAAGATATACACTGAAATCATGAAAGGGATTAATTTATACAGTAGATACGACGGCTCAAGTATTGTATCCTACAATTCTGAAAAATTTTATAATAAAATTCTCCCTTTTTTAAAGCACAGCGAAAAGATTAACAATACTAACTTTTTATATAACGGAGCAGGGAGATTGCCAAAAGGATTCGGAGAGATTTTGAATTATATCAACAAAAATCCTAAACTGTCTGCTAAAGACATAGCGGAAGGTTTAAAAAAGAACAAAGTTTACTCCGAATTGAAATTGCTGAATGATTTTGGCTTTATCAAGCCTAGCAATTACCCGAAGGAGTTTGATATAACAACTAAGGGATTAAAATCATTAGGAGAATAACATTATAATACCAATCAGATGCATGAGTTGCGGGAAGCCAATCGGCCACCTCTGGGAAGAATACAAAAAAAGAACAGAAGCAGGCGAAGACGCAGGCAAAGTCCTCGACGATTTAGGATTAGACAGATATTGCTGCAGGGCGGTTTTGCTCGGACACGCCGACATGCTCCCAGAAATCACGAAATTCAAGAAAGCGTAATTCTTTTTCGTAAGTTCAAAGATTCGCGGGGCGTTATTTCTCTTATCGACGATAAAGCATTTTTGGGCTTCGGGGGGCACTTAACTATGTGTTTTTTATCGACGGAGAAAAATTAAGAAAAATTTGATGAATTTTGAAAGCTGTTTGTTATGATTTAGTGATGATAGAATTGCGGGGGCACTTAACTAACAAAGTTAACTTTTTATATAGCCGTTCTTTAATATTATCATATCTTAAAAAGAGGAAAAATGAGATATAAATTTTTAGCAGCTATAGTGGGAATAGTATTACTTATCTTTCTAGTTTCTGCAGTCCCTCAATTATTAGTTAATTCTCCTTCCTCATCTCCATTTTACACAACAAACACTTCTGTTGAATTAAATTTTTCAATAATAGAAAGCAATTTAGGAAGCTTAATCTATAACTGGAATGGAACAAACTTTACTTTTTATGATTCTTCTTTAGTATTAATGATGAATTTTGATAATAGAAGCGGTTTGGGAGAAAATGATACCTATGCTATTGATGTTTCAAGATATGGAAACAATGGCACGTTAATTAACGGGACTATTTGGAACTCCTCTGGGAAATATAATGGTGCTCTTGAGTTTGATGGAGTTGATGATTATATGGGGGTTGTAAATAGTGAATCCCTAAATACGGCTAATTCTAATTCTTCAAATTACACAATTTCCTTCTGGACAAAAACAACTATGAATGGAGCAGATATTTGGACTCAACCCACATTTATTGATTTTAGAAATACTGGCGATGATCCTTATGAAGGTTGGGTTTTCTCTATTTTCCTTAACGCACAAAATACAACTGGATTCTTAACAGGAGGGGCAATTTCTCCAGCTTATCCGGCTGGATATTGGGATATAATAAATGGTTCGACAATTATTAATGATGGAGATTGGCATCACATAAGTGTTGTTAAAAAGAATACAGAATCAATAAAAATATATGTAGATGGATTTGAAGATGCAACAGGTTCTTCCGATAAGAATTTTTCTACAAATGAGTTAATGACTATTGGATGCAGAAGAAACGATGCAGGAGGATATAGAGATTATTTTAATGGCTCAATAGATGAAGTCCGAATCTGGAACAGAAGTTTATCTGCTTCAGAAATATACCAACAATATGCTTCTAATTTAAATAAATTCAATTTAACACAATGGAATTTTTATGTTAATCAATCTAAAAATGCAACAGCAGGATTAGATTACGGAATCTATACCTATCAAACATTTGCAACAAATACCAGCGGAAGTTTGAATTCTACAGATTTGAGAACAATTAAAATACAGTCAGATATTATTTTTCCACTTGTTAATTTCACTTCTCCAACACCTCAGAATGCAACAACAACCTCAAACACTTCTTTTATTGTTAATGTTTCTATCAATGAACAGAATTTAAATTCTGTGATTTACAATTGGAATGGAACAAACTTTACTTTTTATAATTCTTCTTTAGTCTTGATGATGAATTTTGATAATAGAAGTGAATTAGGAGAGAATGATACTTATGTTATTGATGTTTCAGGATATGAAAATAATGGAACTTTAGGAAATTTGAGCACCATAACTCAACCTACTTGGAACTCTTCTGGGAAATATAATGGTGCTTTTGAATTTGGTGGAAATAAAAGTTATATAAAAATTTCTAATTCTCAATTTAAATTTGGGTCTAATCCTTTTAGTGTCTCTTTTTGGTTTAATGCTAATGAATTTGGAAATGGTAACACTAAAAAATTAATTTCATGTACAGAATCGGGTGGATGGTCCGTCGGTTTTGAAAGCTCTTATCTTCAATTTGTATTTCATAATGGTTCTTATATGAGAACTTTTTATCCTGAATCAAGTTTAACAACGAATGAGTGGTACTATGTAACTGGAATTTGGAACACTACAAATATTTTATTATATGTGGATGGAATTTTAGTTGATACAAATTCTACTACTGGTTCATTAACTTCTCATGCGACTGCTCCACTATGTATTGGCTCTGAAGCAACATCTACTGGATGTGAATTTTCTACTTGGTATTTTAATGGTTCAATAGATGAAGTAAGGATTTGGAATAGAACTTTATCTACCGCTGAAATTTATCAGCAATATGCTTAAATGCAACAGCAGGATTGGATTATGGGACATATAATTATCAAATATTTGCGACTGATGATTCTGGGAATTTAAATTCAACTGAACAAAGAATTATTACCGCTGGTGCTATCTATCCTATTTTTTCCAATTATAGCGACAACAATGCTTCTTTAACTGGAAGTGGAATTGGTTTGTTTAATGTAACTGTATTAAACACAAATGGAACCGTCTGGCTTAGAATTAATAATACAAATTATACTGCTAGTAATTTAACTTCAAATATTTATAATGTTTCAGTAAATTTGACTTCAGGAATTTATAATTATACCTGGTATTCATATGGTAATGGTTCAACAAATCTGTTAAATAATTCTGAAACAAAATATTATACTGTGAATGCGACTTCTGTTACACCAACAACTGAAACTATTGCAGAATCCCCTAAATCTTCTTCAGGAGGGGGCGGAGGAAATTATATTTTAGAGCAGAATACAAAAACAGAAGAATTGAGAATTAGAACTTGGATTTCACCAAATAAAACAGTGACTACAAAAATAAAAGAGGATAAAAGGACGGGAATAAAAGAAATTGAATTAAAATCAAAGAACTGGCTTTCTGGGGCAATTTTAATTGTTGCGTACAACGAAACACCTGATTTCTGCTCAATTGAATACGGAGATGAACATAAAGTCTACAAAGTTCTTGATTTTAATAATACAATAAAAAGCAACTCAATTGATTCTGGAAGGTTGAAAATAGGAATACAAAAAAACTGGATTTATGGAAATAATATTTCAGAGATAAAATTTGTAAGATGCTATCCTCAGTATGAAGAAATGAAATCTTCTTATGAATCTGAAACTGATTCTGAAGGTATTTACAATGTTTATATTAGTGGTTTTTCAGCTTATGCTATTCTAGGAACTCTTGCAATAAATAAAAATAAGTCTACAAGTGAAGAAAAAAAGTGGAGTGCTGAATCTAAAAATTATAATTTAGACAAGATATTTTTATGGATTCTAATAGGTGTTGTTATAATCGTATTGATTCTCCTTTTAGTAAAGCATAGAATCTATTTGAAAGAGAAAATTCATAGTAAATTCTTTGATTTTGAGTTTAAGTTTAGAATTGGGAAGTAGCCAAAAAATATAAATTCAGGTCAGGGGAGCACCTAATTCCTATTTTCCCCAAAAATTTAACTTAAATTTAGGAAATCTGCAGGGGTGTTTAACCAGTCATAAAAAATAAAAAATCAATTTTAAACCATAACTTTTTTAGTGAAAAAACCTTATCGTCGATAAACCTCTCAGAAATCTCGTGCTAACCTTAACCTAAGGTTAAATATCTCGTGGGGACATTAATCTCCTCAATCAATTTTATTCACTTAAAATAATTATCAATCATCCAAAACAATATCTTCAAAGGTTCTACAAGAGTTAGTATAAGATTATTAAATATCATGTTGGTAGAATTATAACTTTAGTTACAATTAAAGTTTCTTAGCTTTGATTTCAATGCAGACACCAGCAGCAACTGTTGCACCAGCGTCTCTGATTGCAAAACGCGACATGTGAGGATTAACAGCCTGTGTTTCCAAAACCAAGTTGCCCATTGGCTTGATTCTAACTTTAGCAACATCTTGGTTCTTCAAGAAATCAGGATTTGCTTGTTTCTTTCCGTCAGGATGAGTAACTTCAATCAATTCAATAAATTGGCAAGGCACTTGCGCTGTGTGAACGTGGAATACTGGTGTGTAACCCTTTGCAATAACAGTCGGGTGATTAATAACAGCTACTTGCGCCACAAATTCTTCAACAACTGAAGGCGGGCTTGCAGCGTCGCAGATAACATCTCCACGAGCAATATCTTTCTTTCCAAGTCCTCGAACGTTAACACCAACATTATCCCCCGGCTCAGCCTGAGTTAATTGTTCATGGTGCATTTCAATTGTTTTGACTTCTCCCAAAACTCCTGTTCCAGTTCTTCCCGGCAAGACTATAATTTTTTGCCCTGGTTTCATAATTCCAGTTTCAATTTTTCCGACAGGAACAGTTCCAATTCCTGTAATTTCATAAGCATCCTGAACAGGCATTCTCAGAGGCAATTGCGTTGGTTTTTCAGGCATCTTGAAGTTATCCAATTGGTCCAATAATGTCGGTCCTTTGTACCAAGGCATTTTATCAGATTTCTTAGTAAGATTTTCTCCCTTCAATCCAGATATAGGAATAAATGTAACTCCGTCTGTTTTATAGCCAGCTTCATTCAAGATTTTAGAAACATCTGCAACAACTTTTTTGAAAACATCTTCTTTGTAATCAGCTGTGTCCATTTTGTTTACAAGAACAGCAACTTCTCCAACACCCATTGTTCTCAAAAGCCAAACGTGTTCCTTTGTCTGTGGCTGGACTCCTTCTTTTGCAGCAACGCACAAGAATGCAGCGTCTGCCTGTGAAGCTCCAGTAATCATGTTCTTGATAAAGTCTCTGTGTCCAGGCGCGTCAATGATTGTGACTTCATATTTGTTCGTCGGCAATTTCTGGTAGGACAAGTCAATAGTAACTCCTCTTTCTCTTTCTTCCTTGAATCTGTCCATGAAGTATGCGAATTCAAAACCAATTTTTCCGTGCTTTTCAGCCTCTGCTTTTAACTTGTCTAAATTCTGTTGTGTAAGCTTGCCGCTAAGAAACATCAAGTGTCCAATTGTAGTGGACTTTCCGTGGTCTACGTGTCCAACGAATGCTACGTTGATAACAGGTTTTTGCTTCGCCATTGTAATCTGTCTTATTTTTTCGGGTATTTAAACATTTCGTTTTCTATGGGAAATAAATATTTTTTTATTCTGTCGTCGGTAAAATTATTAATTTCCCGTTGACAATTAATCAGAAATTTATCTTGACTCAAGGTTTATCGACTTGTTGTAATTTAGAAGTATTATCAATTGCAAGAATACTTAAATAATGCTATTAGTTACCCAAAGCATGGGCGGAGAAAATGAAAATTTAAGGCAGGCGGTTGCAAGAATGACTCTCGAAAATATTTCATTAAGGGAAGATATGGAAGCAGAAAGAAAATTCAGAGATAAAATAGCTTCAGCCGGTCATTCGACTTTTTCTATAGATGAATTTTTTGGAACTATATTTGAAGAGGTATTAAATTTAATGAATTCTTCAAGAGGTTCAATCGCTTTAATGAGTCAGAATCCTTTAGACGAAAAGAACCAATTTTATTTGGTAGCTTTTAATGGCGTTAATGACAGGAGCGTCGGCACAAGATTAATAAGTTTTGACGAAGGAGAAAAAATTAGGCAAGCCTTGTCTTTTGGACAAAGTTTGACAATTAATGATATACGTCGTGGGCACTACACAAGTTCTATGATTCGACCTTTTTATCTTGGAGATAAGCCTGTAGGAGCAATTTGCATTTCAAATAAAAAAGACGGCAAGGATTTTAACAGCCAAGATGAGTCTAAATTAGGAAATTGTGTGGCAGAAATAGAGGGGCAAATTAAAAATATAAACGCAAAGCGGGAAGGGTTTTTTAATTTCCTTACTTGTGTCGAAGCAAGAGATTTCTACACGGCAGTTCATTCTGTAAGAGTCGGAGCTCTTGCCAGAATAATTGCAGATGAACTTAGAATGAACGTGCGGGAACAGAGAATTATAGAAGAGTACGGCTGTTTGCACGATCTTGGAAAGCTGGCTATACCTGATGCGATTTTATTAAAAGAAGGCAAACTGGACGAAAAAGAATACGAGTGGATGAAAGAGCATCCTGCTCGGGGAGTGCACATGCTTGGGAGAAGCAGCGATACAAATACAACCGACATTGGAATAGGAATTGTAGGATTCCACCACGAAAGATGGGACGGAACAGGTTATCCTAAGCGAATTTCAGGAGAAGAAATTCCTTACGAAGCGAGAATAATTGCTGTTGCAGATGCATTTGATGCCATGAACAGTAATCGAACCTACAGACAAAGACTAGAGGCTCAGCAGATTCAGAGAATACTTAGTGAAAATAAGGAAACTCAATTTGACAGGCATCTCTCTCAATTATTTCTGGATGTGCTGCCAAGCATAGTCTACACTCAAATTAACGACGGAGAAGCCGGATCACTCTTTCACAGCCCCTTTTGCGGGCAAACAATGAGAATTCTCCCTGGAGAATTTGTAGCAACAACAAGACATCGTTCCGAAAAATTTAAAGGTTATTTTCCTTGTCCAGATTGCCTCGGAGATTAACTATTTATCTACTCTAACGTCGGTAAAATTCATTTCTCTCTAGAAACAGTTACTAATTCTGTTACGACTGCAAGAATCAATGCCGCTAAAGACAAATTAATATCAAAGGAATTAAAACAAGCCGTATTCAACGATTTCAATCCAATAAATGAAATAACAGCAAAATTAATTACTAAACTCAAAACCCTTAATGATTTCATTTAGATTATTCCAAATCCTCTTAATGTCAATGCAATTATAATAATAACTCCAAGTATCCATAACAAAATATCTATCCAACTCATCTTCTTTTTCATAACTAATTAGCGTACCAAAAGTATTTATAATTACTGATTCTCTAATCTTTTCCAGAGCTTACTCTGAATTCCGCAACTTCCCCAATTATTTCTAACTTCCTGTCGGCTTGGGGAAGTCTATAAACATCCAGATTGCTCTCTCCATAATATCTTTGAGCCTCTTCTAATAATCTTGAAGGACTATCTGCCTGCCCGCAAAACACGCCTTTATGGAAAGCAACGCCGCTGCCAGCATAGTATCTTTTGAATCCGCCGCTATTCAGCCGCACAAGAAAACTGGCGTCGTTGACTTCTGTCCCGCTGCCAATCTCGTCATACTTTGAAAGTTCTCCGTGGCTAAATAAAAAATTCCGAAGGTCTACTTTTTTGATGTCCTCGTCTGCAGCCATAAATAACTTTTTCTCAAGAAGTTAATAAATATTTATGTTCTCGGGTTTACTGATTCTCCGCCAACCAACCAAAAAAATTATATACTTAAAAAACATAAACTCGTCATGGAAGAACAAAGAATCGTAATAAATCAAAAAGTTATGGCAGGCAAGCCAATTATCAGGGGAACACGAATTCCTGTTGATTTAATAGTCAGACTTATGGCGCAAGGTTCAACAATTAACGAGATAATCGAAGATTATCCCAATCTAACTAAAGAAGATATCAAAGCAGCATTATTATACGCGGCACTAATAGCAAAAGGGGAAACAATATTTCCAATAAAAGCGGAAGATGATTAGGTTCTTAGTCGATGAATGCTCCGGCAGCAAAGTTTTTGAAATGCTTAAAGAAAAAGGATATGACGCAAAATTTGTTTCCGAAATAATGTCTGGCGCATCTGACGAAGAAGTTCTTGAATTTGCAGAGAAAGAAAATAGAATTCTTATCACAAACGACAAAGATTTCGGAGAATTAATATTCAGGTTAAGAATGCCCTCGTCTGGTGTTATTCTGTTTAGATTAAACCTCGACACATCAAAACAAAAAATAAAATATTTATCTTATTTGCTCGAAAACTTTCAAGATAAACTGCAGGAAAATTTTGTTGTGATTACCGAAGGACAGGTTAGAATAAGGAAGATTTGATTACTGATTCTCCGCGAGCCCCTTTCTATCCCTAATCTTCCTAACAACATTAATCTGCAATTCCCGAGGCAATCTCTGGAATTCCTGATCCGCCAGAGAAGAAACTCCTCTCCCCTCAGTAGCAGAACGTAAATCATTAGACCATCCAATCATTTCTGCGACAGGAATTTTAGCGACGATAATTGTATCCGAGCCTTCCTGCTGCGCGTCAAGTATAACTCCTCTCTTGCTTCCGACCAACTGCGTGGCAGCGCCCATAAATTCCATCGGCACTTCAATTCTGTGAGTCTGAATTGGTTCAAAAATTGAAGCTCCGCCATTCTTCATCGTCTCAAACATTCCCTGTCTTACAGCCGGATAAATCTGCGCAGGTCCTCGATGCATGTGGTCAACGTGCAATTTAGCGTCGTGCAAAACAAATTTCGTGTTCATCAACGGCTCTTTAGCCAAGGGTCCTGCGTCGACAACCATTTCCCAGCCGTCCATTACAGAATCAATTACTTCGCTGAGCAAAACAAGCCCTCTTGTTCTGTCTTCGAAAACATTTCCTTTGTAAATTTCCCGATACTGCCGCGCCTCTTCGTTGCTTACCCCCAGCTCAGATAATTTCTTCCACGTTATTTCAGCCCTTTTCTTCAATCTTTCTTCAGGCAAGTCGCCGTTTTCAATCGCCTTGAAAACTTCCGGCTCCAACGGCTCAATCGTAAAGAAGAAAATATTATGCCCGTTCGGAGTTCTGACTTCCACTTCTTTGCTCGGTCCTGCAACAGTTTCTCTGTAAACAACAATCGGCTGTCCTGTCTTGACTTCAAGTCCTTTCTCGCTCTTGATTCTTCCCTCGATAATTTCCAAATGGAGCTCTCCCATTCCGGAAATTAAATTCTCCCCCGTCTCTTCATTAATTTCGATTTTAATCGACGGATCTTCTTTTCCAACCTTTCGAAGCACTTCAATTAATTTCGGCAAGTCAGCGGAACGGGTAGCTTCAATAGACTTGGTAATAACTGGCTGGAACAAATGCCTTATTTCTTCAAACGCAGTTTGAGGTTCCTCAGTTATAGTATCTCCGACGTCAACATTCAGTCCTGTAATCGCAAGAACATTTCCGGCAGGAACTTCTTCCAACTGCTCTGGCTTGATTCCGTTGTAAACGAGAACTTGCTGAATCCTGTATTTTTTCTTTACAGTATTAGAATAAACTTCCATTCCGTTTTTCAAAGTTCCGGAATATAATCTTCCCGCGCAAATTTCTTTTCCAGAACGCGGATCAATTACAATATTCGTGATTACAAAACCAACTTCTCCACTTTCGTCGCAATGAAGCAAGTCTTTTCCAAATTTGCTTTCAATATCCCCTCTCCAAATTTTTGGAATCCTGTATTTTTGCGCGTCAACAGGATTCGGCAGGTGCTTTACAGCCATGTCAAGAATAACTTCATTCAACGGAGCATTTTCCTGAGCCCATTTCTTTCTTTCTGCTTCTCCCAAAGTCTCGTCGTAAATTTTGTAAATGTCCTTGAAGCTGACATTTTTCTTTTTCATGAACGGCATGGACAAAGCCCAGTTGTCTCTCGCAGAGCCGAAAGCAACACTTCCGTCCATAACATTAACTTTCCATTTCTCTTTGTATTCTTGCTCGGCAATTCTCATAATCAGGTTGTTAAAATCATTGATAATTTTCATAAACCTCTCCTGCATTTGTTCAGGAGTTAGCTTTAATTCTTTAATCAGTCTGTCAACTTTGTTGATAAATAAAATCGGTTTTACTCTTTCCCTTAATGCTTGTTTCAAAACAGTTTCAGTCTGGGGCATTATTCCTTCTGATGCGCAGACAAGAACGAAGGTTCCGTCAATAGCTCTCATGGCTCTCGTAACGTTTCCGCTGAAGTCAACGTGCCCCGGCGTGTCAATTAAATTAATTAAATATTCCTGTCCTTGGTACGAGTGCCCCATCGAAACATTCGCAGCGTCGACAGTCATCAGTCTTTCCTGCTCGTCAGAATGCTGCCACGTCGTCATTCCTTCTTCCAAGTCCCCTGCATTTTTCGAAGCCATCATTCCGGCTGCAGCTAAAAGGTTGTCAGTAAACGCCGTGTTATGAATAACCATTCCTTCTGCAATAAAATTATGTGTTTCAGGAACAGTAAAATCGTAAACAACATTCTCAAATCCCGATTCTATTTTCTTTACCTCGATATAAGCAAGTTCCTCACTGGCAAATTCCTTTAATCTTTTGTTCATCAGCATGACTTGGTTGCCAACTTTGATTGTATCACACACATTACTTCCGCCGACTTTTGAAACCAGGATTTTTAATTTTTCTATTTTTTCTTTTAATCCAAAACCAATATTTCTCTCAAAATTTATCGCAGAGATTCCAGATATTGACAGCGTGTTATCTTTTTCTTTAATTGAAACACAGCCAAATCTCAATAATAGCAAATGCAAATCATCAATCATTTTTTTGCTTACTGAAGATATTGTAACAGCTCTTCTCGATTTTTCAACGCATCCGTCTGTATCAAAATACCCTCTCAATAATTGCGCAACATAAACATTTTCATTTGCCAGGACAAAATCTGAGATTTTAATATTATGAGATTTTTGTTTTAATGGATAATCAAACAAGCTGTTAAACATTTCAATAAGAGTTAAGTTCGTATGTATCTCAGGAGTTCTGTCTCGATTATCAACTCTCTTGGTCTCAAAACCAAGATTTTTGCATATCTCCTGTACTTTATCTGCAAGTTGTTCTTTTCCAGCAATAAATTTTTTTCCAGAGCCGTCTCCGAGGAATAATCCAGCCAAGTAAAAAAACTCTTCAAAATTCTGCGGCAATTTCATAAAAAGAGAATTCTGCCCTCGCTGTTTTCCTGTTCTAAAATAAATCACATCTATCATGTCATACATCTCTTCAGCCCCGATATTAAACAATCCAGAAATCTCCAGCAATTCTTTTAACGGATACCGATTTTGCCAGATTCCATGATAAAACGATTTGATTTTTATAGACGTTTTTATATTCTCAATTCCATGCTCAAGGATTTTCTTTTTAAAATTCTCAGCAAAATCTTTTTTTAATTTAGCATAAAAATTCTTTTGAGAAAGATTATTTAAAATAGATTCCTTGATTTTTAAATTACTCTCGTATTTAATCGTGCGCGGGCATACAACCCTTTCTCCAATTTTAATATCTTTCGCTTCAACATCTTCAAAACCTTCTCTAAAAACAATATATTTATGTTCGGGAGTCGTCGTTATCTCAAAACCATTTCGCAAGGTTATCTTCAGCGTTTCTCCCCCGCAAAGTCTCCACGCAAATTGAATTGGCTTCTTTTCTATTTTTCTTGTTTCCTTATTAAGCGAGAATATACTTAATTCTTTTTTAGGAGTAAAAATTACATACTCTTCATTTTCTTCTTTTACTATTCCAGATTTAGCAACTTCTTCAAATATCTCTCGGGCAGTTCTCATACGCCCATCAGCCAAGAGCACTCTTGAGTTTTCACTAATGCATTTGCCGTGGTGAATGTGCGCGCTCGTCGCTACGTTTCTGATGTTCTTCTGATTGGTTGTCAATCGTTTAATCTTCGCTAAACTTGTTTCTTTTTCTGCCATTTTATCTCGAATATTTTGTTATCACAAATATGGTTTTTAAACTTGATGTTTCCAGGATTGTCGCAGATGTCGAATTAAATAATAACGTCGCATGACGAGGATTATACAAAGATACTTAAATATTAATGATATAATTTTAGAATGGCTAAGAAAGAGAGCGCAAAAAGAGGGTATGTGACACGTGCAGAGATTGAGAGCCATATAAACAATAAAAAGATTTCACCCGAAGAAAAAAGAAAATATTTGGCACGATTTCTGAAACATAAAAATCTTCTTTCAAATAACACTCGAAAAGAAGTCTTGAAAATGTATGGAGATTTAATGAATGAACACGCAGAAAAACTTATGGAAAGAAATATCTTTTGGATGAATCATACAGATTATTATTCTGACGGAGCTAAAGATTATTTGGTTGCTGCAAGAGCTTATGAAGAGGCAGGGGAATTAAAAAAAGCAGAAATAGCATATCTTCACGCGTCGACTTACGGAACGGATGCCCTCAATGGTGAAGATAGGTCAACAAGAAAGGAAAGTCTTCCTCACAGAGACGATGTAGAACAAGCTACGAATAAATTTCGTGAATTACATGGGCCGACAAAATTTTACACAAAGAAATTTATGGCTTTTCTTGATTCTGTCGAGCATAAAAAAGGTTATGAAGGTTTAAGGAAAGCAGAAGAAGAGTTTCAAAAATCAGGAGAGGAGTTATTTGAAAAGCCACATACTAAACGAGATAAGAAAAAGAAAGACTTAGATTCTCTTCTTTCTTTAATTATTTCAATTGCAGGACTTGGTGCGGGAATATTTTTTTTATCTTCTAATCTAACTGGAAATGTTACTGGAAACCTAAATCCCACTTCTTCAAACGGAATTGGAATAATTTTATTTATTATCGGAATAGTTGGAGCATTTGTTTATTTCAGAAAAAATAGAATTTCTTAATCTTCATTATCGAGCAGAATCCGCTTGTTTTTCAGCGTCATTCGCTTTATTCTTCGAATAGCTTTCCATGTTCCCTTCGCTAGCCTTGATTATTTCCTCAGCCAAAGACTGAACCATTTTCTTTTTCTTTCCAAAGCATCTTTGGTAAGAACCTTGAATCATCCATCTTATCGCCAAGTCTACACGACGGTAAGGAGAGCAGTCAACTGCCTGAGGATATCTTGCTCCAGCGTGTTCAATAACTGTAATCTCGTCTCGTGGCGAACCGTTTTCAATCGCAGTAACCAAAACCTGCACAGGATTCTTCCCCGTTTTCTTTTCAACCATATCAAGTGCGTCCAGAATTATTCCCATGTTCTTTGTATATTTCCCGCTCGACCACGATGTAATTATTTTGTGCTTCTTTCCAACGTGCCCTGAAGTCCCTAATCTATTAGCAAATCTCTCAAGGATATTAACTTTCGTCTTGGAAAATTTCCCGGTATTTCGCCCGTGCATTTTCAGCAATAAACGCGGAGTCAGATTAATGTAAGGAATTAAAGCCGGATCTTTTATTTCAATGTTAGAAACATCGTACTTATCCATTAATTTGAAATTCTGTTCTGTCATTTTAAGCAACTGCCTCCAATCTTGAAAATTTAACTTTTATTTTATATTCGCCGGAGTGATTGAGATATTCTAAATGGGCTTGCCTGCTTTTTCCGGCACAAACAAGATGAAGAGTATTTTTATCTGTCCTGGCTGGTTCATATCCTTTTTCTATTAAAGTATGAATAACATTCAGCAATCCAACATCTCTCGAAGAAATTTCTGTCTCGCCGCAATAATTTTCTCTGCCTTCCATTTTATCTCCTTCCCTTCTCAATCTTTCCCTTCACAAGTCTTCGCAAAGGCTGATCATTTACTTTAATTACTCTGAATCTAATCCCTCGAATATCTCCCTTTGAACGTCCCTGCTTCCCGCCGATTCGTTCTATAATAACTTCGTCGTGTTCGTCAATAAATCTCTGCGCCAAATTCCCTGGAATAAACGCTCCAATCTGAATAGAATTTTTCACAAGCTGAACCTTGCAGCATTTTCTCATCGCAGAGTTCGGCTGCGCAGCTTCTTTTTGAAATTTCGAAATAACAATTCCCTTTGCCTGGCTGGAACGCCCGAGAGGATCAGACTTAATCTTCAGATTTTTCATTCGCGCGTTATATTTCTTATTGCTCCATCTAAATTTCGCGCGCTTCTTCACTAGCTTTCTTGCATTTAACAAACCCATGAATATAACTTGAAAAATCCTTTTTTAAATATTCCTATTACACAATTTTCAAATCCAAATTAAAATAATCCTGGACAATTTTCTTCAGTTCTTCAAATCGTCTCCGATTGCGTCCGATTAAAGACGCTTTGTTCTGGTTGCTTCCGGCAGTTATTATAATTTCCCCGTTCTTAATCTCTAAAGATTTGAACCTAACCGGCGCTACAATGCTTCCGATAAATCTTTGTGCATTTTCAATTCCATTTGCTTCTTCAACAATCTTGACTCTTTTTCCAGTCCCATTCTGAATTTTTTGGATATTAACTGCGCCAGGTCCAATTGCCCTCGATACTTGCCCCCTGTCAACCGCAAAAAAAACCGTGTTGTTATGAACAAAGCACTTTCGCGTTTTAACTCCTGTTACTTTATCCAGGAGGTTAATGTAGCGAATTGTTTGCATGCTTATTACTGCCATCTTAAAAGTATTATAATCTCTCTTCCGCAGCCTAGTTTATAAATTTATCTCAACGCTTGCGGGATTCAACATCGTCAATTTCTTTTTTTAATACGCCCATGATGTTCTCCGGAAAAAAACAAGTCCAGTGGCTTCCACGGATAAATTTCGGCGCGCTGAATCTTCTGTCTTCTTTTGCAGCAGTTTCAATTTTTTTAATATCTCCTCTGGCCCAGAACAAAACGTCTAATTTATCAGTTGAAAAATATGTTCGGATTTCACCGACATTGTCCGGAATATCAACAGGACTGTATGACGTATAAAATGGGTCAAACAAGCAGATTCTATCAATAAAAATTCCTTCCTCTTCGCATTTTTTAGCAGTCAGCCTGACTTGATCACAGCCAGCACTCAATGCAAAAAGCAGGATTGGTTTTTTTTCGTTATACGCTTTCCGAATATTTGGCATGCTTCTCTCCCAGTAATGCACGCTTTCAACATCTATTCCAGCGCCTGTTTCTTTTGCCAGGTCATTTGCAATTTTATGCACGCTGCCGCTGCACCATCCGTCAATTCCCTCAGCATAAACATTAATTCCAGAAGATTCGTGGCTAATCCGCGGTCTTGCGCACCCGCCAATCGGCATTAATGAAACTAAACCTGCAAGCGCGCACGAAACTGCGCAATATTTTCTGTCCATCTTCTTAAAAAAAACTAATTCCTTATAAACATATATAGAATAGACTATCTCGAATTCCGAATAACAATCTTTAAATAAATCCTCCCCCTCAATAAAAAATGAAGAGGCTGACATTTGTTTTTATTCTAATCTTATTTGTATTAATCTTTTCCTACTCAAAACCAAATGTAACAGGACAAGCCACAGAAACTCAATTTTGCGACGGTAAAATATTTCATTATGCAACAGGGCAGTTCACCTGCACAGAAGGATGCGACGCAGAAAAAGGCTGCTGCGGAGCAATGAATGAACCCTGCTGTACAGAAGAAAATTCAGAACATGAAGAATGCAAATCAGGATTAACTTGTGTTAATTACTTTTGCAAAGATATAACCAAAGACTCAAAATCCTCAAGAAAAACAAGCGGACTAAGAGGATGCAACCCAGGCTCATTTACAAAAGTCTGCGGGCAAAACATCGGTTTAATTTCAGGACATCAATATCAATGCCAAAGAAATCCAGACAGCACAACTTACTGGCAAGATATCGGAGAAAGCGAAGCTTGTAAAGTTTCAACAATCACTCCTTCTCAACCGTCTTCGGGCGCAGGCTGCGCAAGTCCTGCAAACGAAATCCCTCAGCAAAATAACCAGCAATGTTCTTACACAAATCTAGATTATTTTTTAATAGACGCATATTACCAAAATTATTACATTCCCCTAGCCCTAAGAAAAAACAACAATCAAATCTCTTTCTCTTACGAAGGAAATTCTGCAATAGAATTGCCAGCCACAGCAAACTTAGTTGCAAATGTAAATCAAGAGTTAGTAAAATCAGACAATCAAAATTGCTTCTACTACAAAGTCCATTATCACCAAGACGCAATAGCTAAAAACTATTTTGTCGACGGCAAAAAAGACGCGTCAGGAAAATGCACCTATACTCTTCCGGACACAAGCAATAAGAATTTTCCGCCGCAGACAGAAATATGCCAAGATGATCCAGGCAACGCATTAAGATGCGCTTCTAATTACAACGAATTTATTTGCAATTTCTTCTCCCCATCTGTTGACCAAGATTTCGGAGTCTTAGTAGAAAATTGCGGAAATTCTTATAACGTCGCTGTAGACAACAATCAAGAAATTTATGAAGAATGCCTCGCAAGACATCCGCAAGAAAACGTCTGCCAGGAAAAATGCAAAGAATTTGGAAAACAAAAGATTGCAGTAAAATATCCAAACATAGCTCAAACAAATCTCGAACAAATTCAAGGCGAATGTATGAAAAGTTTGGGTATTACCAAGAAAGAACCTCTTGGCGAATTTGACAATAGAGGATTCACATTAAAAGAAATTCCAACCGCAGAACAAAAAGAAATCTATTCACAAATTCCTAAAGAATTTTGGCTCAAAGACGAACAATGGGGATGGTACGACGCAGGGCTTTTTGGAGGAGTAAGTCAAACTTACACTTACAAAGACAACAAAGCGTGGTTTAGTATAAGAGAATATGACGCAAAAGATGAAGCAGATAATTATTGCGACAAAAATTCAAAAGAAGATTACGATTGCGTTTGCAGCGCGCCGCTAAAATGTCCTGATAATGACAAAGACGGCTCTCCAAATAGCAAGGGTGTTCTCGTAGCATGCACCTCTCTTATGGGCGAGGAGAGCACAGGAGAGGTCATCTTTGATTGTGATGATAACAACGAAAAAGTTAGCCCAAAAAATAAAGAGTCGTATATTCCTGGCGCAAAAGAAGATGTGTGCGCAGACAAATTAGATAATGACTGTGATGGCGCAAAAGATTGCGAAGAAAACGATTGTCAAGAATCTTCTAACTGCTTTTGTAATTTATTTTCTTTCACTCCGCCAGACTCTTCAAAGAAAATTCAATTTGCGAGATACGAAGGACTTTCTTACGAAATTGAAAAATCTGTTAGTGTCGCGCTTGCGGGGAAATTCGGAGCAAAGGCGCATTCAAGTATTTCGCGCGGAATAATCATTCAAGACAAGGTTCCAAAACCAGAAGAACCTGTTGAACAAATTAGAATTTCGGTTGATTACATTGGAAGTGTGAGCGACAAGAACTTTGTGCCCGACGGCTCAAAGCCGGCAAGAAATGTTTTAGATGAAAAGCTTTCGGGTTTTGTAAGCCGGACAGATATCGATGAAATTTTAAATATTATTGAAAAAAATTTCAAAGCAGAAAACGAAATTATTATTTTTACATATAGTGACAAGATGATTTTCCAGATAAAAAATAAAAAGTCTGGCAATTTTGTAGCGGCCAAAACATACAGCACAGGAAGCTCCTCTTCTGATAAGAACTTGAACATAAAAAATATCAAAGATTACCTGAAAAATAAGCCGGTGCTGGATTCGCAGACAAAGACCAATACGCTGCTTACTTCGTTAACCACCAAGGACCGCGTAGATAACAAAGGAGTTAAGCAGTCCATCGGGTTTGATTTCTTAAAAGTCAGTATCTTAGGGAGAGATTATTCAACCTACGAAGACATAAAAAAGAATGTCTATGAAGAATATATTTTGAAGATATTTGAAGACGTAGACGGAAAGTTGGAAAGAGCCGCGCAAAAATACAACTCAAAATGTAAATAGTTTTACTCAGCCGCATTTAACTCGTTTTTTTCTGAATCAATCTCATAATTTCTTACAAATCTCTTTTTACCTTTTTTATCAACAATCCACAAGCCATAAATTCCTCTTGGAAGTCCTTCAGGGAGATAGCCAGAACGATGATTTCCTTCAGATTTTTCTTTTTCAGAAAATAGCTCTATTCTGTTTCCGTCTGAATTTTGTAAAAACGCCCCTTCTGCTTTGTAAGTGCGATAAATTGCATTTGGCCCAATTTGTTTTATCGAGGTCATATCAGCGTCGCTTATCTCGCTAATCGTCGGGCGAATGCATCCGGCAAAAGCTAAAAGAGAAGTCAATGCAGATGTTGCAAGTGTTCTCGTGTTTTTCATGAGATTAATGCACTTACAAACTATTTAAACCTTCCGTTTGTAACTACTATTAGATTACACAAAAATATAAAAACTTTCAAATCAAATAATAAAATGCTTTCCCCAATAATTTTCAAAATTGGTTCAATCCAAGTCTCTTATTATGTTTTAGTTTACATCGCCGGTTTCATTGCAACTCTCTTTCTCCTTCTCCATTATAAAAAAGAATTAAAATTAAAACCAGAGCAATGCTACAATTTAACTTTCTATCTTCTCGTTGGTGTAACACTCTGCGCAAGAATTTTCCATATATTTTTCTGGGGACTGGACTACTATCTAAAAAATCCGATAAAAATGATTTATATTTGGCAGGGCGGCTTGAGTTTTCACGGCGGACTAATAGGCGCAATTCTCGTCGTATTCTTCTTCTCAAAAATTGACAAAATAAATTTCTTTAAATTAGCAGACCTTTTGTCTCTCCCAGCAGTTCTCGCCCACGCGTTTCAAAGAATCTCAAATTTAATTAATCAGGAAATCGTCGGAACAATTACCTCTTCAAAATTCTGCATGTATTTTGATTATTTCGACGGATGCCGTCATCCTGTCCAAATTTACGCTTCAATAGGTAATTTTCTCCTCTTCTTCTTTTTGCTTTTCCTCTACTTCAAAAAACCATCTCGCAAACTAGGCTTAATTTTCTGGCTCATGATTTTTCTCACAGGCATCGGCAGATTTTTATTGGATTTCATCAGGGAAGACGCAGTTTATCTTGGATTAAAATCCGGGCAATGGCTCTCGATTCCAATGATAATTATTGGAGCTTATGTTCTGATAAAATATTATAAGAAATAATCATTTCTTCTTAGAACTCTTCCCCCTATTAATCTAACCCGCCAAATCCAAGAAACCTCTAAAAATTTATTTCATCAGCAATTTCTAAAATTCTCTTTCTTTTCTTCTTTAACTTTTCAGGCGCATCCAAGAAATTTTCATCAGTAACAATGCTCTCCCCAGTCTTTTCTTCCAATTCTTTTCTCGCATTCCCTGCAACCTCCCCGCCCTGCCGCGCAGCAGTTTTATTTTCTTCCATTCCTTCAGCATCTTTTACTTTCGCGATTCTTGTTGTTGCAGCTTCTCCCAGCATCGTAAATATAAGTTCAAGGTCATCCATATGGTCTCTCAAATTTTCTCGTTTTAATTTTTTAAGCTTCTTGTATTCTTCCACAGTTTTTCCAAAAGTCGCCTTGCTTATTTCATTAGTCAAAATTGCAAATTCTATCTCTTCTTTCACTCCCCGATTTTTCCATTCATCTGTGAGCTCTTGTCTTATTGCTATCCCTCTCAATCTTTTTTCAATCCAATTTTTAAAATATCCTTTCAATTCATACAATTTTTTCATTCGTTCTTGTGCTAATTCAGGGTTTTCAATTTCCTGAACTCTCTCATAACCAACCTTTGCAAGCCATCTTTTAAACGGCTCTGCTTTTTTCGAGGGAATAGACTGAATTATCCTTAAAATTAATTCTGTGTCTGCGCAGTCAGTTTCATATTCTTTCCCGTCTCCTGATTTTAATTTCAGTTGTACGATTTTATCGTACAACTCAAAACCCTCTTCTTTTAATTTTATTTTTAAATCAGACCAATATCTTCGAGGAATAGAACTATCTGTTAAAACTTCTATAATGTCTACAACAGAAAAAAACCATTTATCATCAACAAGTTTTCTCCTTATAGATTTTCCATTAAAAATAGCGATATGCGTTTCACCTTCCTCCTTCTCTGTTTCTTCAGTCATTATTATCAAAACCAATACAAGTTTTTAATATTTGTCTTTTACATTTTGTTATGTTAAAAAAATAAGATCTAAACGCATCCAAATATTTAAATAAATCATCCCCTTCAATAAAAAATGAAGAGGCTGACATTTATTTTAATTCTAATCTTATTTGCATTAATCTTCTCCTACTCAAAACCAACCATCACAGCTCAGGCCACAGAAGGAAATTATTACTGCGACGAAAATAATATCTTTTATTTTCCAGGCGGACAATTTCCTTGCTCAGAAGGCTGCGACAAAATAAAAGACTGTTGTGGGGCGTTAGATGAAGATTGTTGCACAGCAGAAAATTCCGACGACGCAGAATGCAAAGAAGGATTAACTTGTGTTAATTACTTTTGCAAAGATATAACCGAAGAAGAAACTCCAAGCGACGAAAAAAGAACAACCAGAACAGCAAGAAAAATAACCCAAGAAAACTGCAGCAATATTATATGTGCAAACCTCAACGAAGATTCCTGCCTTGAAGGAGATAATGTCTATTGTTGCGACTGGGATTTTGAAAATGAAGTAACTGAGACAATTCCAAAAAAACCCGGCTGCACTACCCCGGAAGGAAGCATCACAAAAAATATTCCTGTCTGCAAAAATAAACCCGAACCCCTCGTCAAAATATGGTAAAGAGCAAAATAAAATTAGATAAATATTTTTTCTGGATAGCTATAATCTTAATTATCTTCATAGGATTTGCCCTTGTCAAGAGTTCTTTGACTGGAAAAGCGGGATGGGACCACACAGATGGAGTTGTCAGAGACGACGAGACGGCAAATGAAAACGGCGATCCAGAGGTAACGATTTATAATCCTCCACGAATATGGTATCCGCCTAAAGCAGCTTCTAAAAACGGATGCAGGCCGAACCAAGAAAATGAAGTTGTCAGAACACTTTATAATGAAAAATGCGAGCAATGCAAAAAGAATAATCAAAACGAATTTTCTTTCGTGCAAATATCAATCTCAAACGAAAAATGTGTAGGAGATTGTGTTGATAGCGACGAAAACTTAAGTCCCGAAGAACAACTTAAAACTGCAGGAAGCGCAAAAACATTCGATAAAGAAATAAAAGATAGTTGTCTTCTTGTCGGAGGAAGCCAGATATACGAAGCTGTTTGTGGCGAAGATAATGAACCAAAAGGTAATATAGCTCTCTGCCCTATTGGAACAAGCTGTTTATTAAACAAAGATGGAATCGCATTTTGCGGAACCGAAGAGCAAAAAGCAAAATGCGGCGAAGCGTGTTATGAAAGCATAATGTGCCAGAATTATCCAAACTCTCTCTGTATCCACAACAAATGCGAAATCCTTTGCGATTCAAGAAATAATTTGAAAGCAGATTCAACTAAATGTAATTGCATTGATATTTGCGACGATGAGAATCCCTGCACAGAAGAGAGAAAAGAACAGTTTGGCTGTGTAAACGACCCGGAACCTCTTCACAAAAAAAACTGTATCGACTTAAAAAATGGAATCTCTGATGGGCTTTGCCTTTTAGGAACTTGTACAAACAAAGGAGAACGCTGCGAACCAAACTGCATTTATCTAAAAGATACAGACGAGTCTATCAAAAATTTAGTTTCCTGCGCAAAAAATAAAGTTAATTCAAAAAGCGAGCCCTGCTTTAAAGATTTTGAAATATTTGAAATTTGCACAGGGTATTCCGGGCTTGCAAGTTCTTCAACCGGAACAATTATTCTCTGTGAAAATAGTCCGGTTTACCAATACAAAAATACAGCTTCTACTTTAATCAAGCACGAATTGATTCACATGATAGATTTATGCCGGCAGCAAGGCACTTGTTCTCCGGGATTAGTTACATTCACCCCCTATAAACCAATTTCAAAACTTCCTAAATTTGATAGTTGCGCATTTAATAAACTGTCTCTTGAATTTACAGCTTATCTTTGTTCTGGTGAGTGTTCTACAAAAGAATCTTGTTTGAATAGAGCACTATATAGCGTCGATTTCGGGTCAGATTTTGAATACGGAAATTATGGATGGAATACTTTCACAGCCGTTGTTTATAATAATTATAATTCTTGGCTGGATGAATGGTGGGAGCATAACGGACCAGAGTCAGAAGATTACGTCTGCGATAAAATTCTTAGCGGTTGTTAAAACTCCCAAATTAGTAAATCGGACTATAATGAGCTGTCGGATGCTCTTTAAGAATAAAATCGTAAATATTCTTATATTTGTTTTCAAGGCGTATTTGATTTTCCAATTTTCTTGCTTCGTCTAAACTTTCAGGATGATATTTTTTTCCGCGGACAGTTACTTCTGTTCTATACCAATAATTACCCTCTTGCTTCCATCTCTCTCCCCTCTCTCTTTCAGAGAACTCTTGCTTTTCAACAATAATTTGCGGAGGTATACCAATAGAATTATTCGACTGGCATCCTGCACTAGCCAAAGCTATCAATCCTGATACTCCTGCCCTAATTAATTTTTTTGTTTCCATAAAAAATTTCTAACAATCCCCTATTTAAACTTTTCTTCCGCCCTCACATTTCCGGAGCGAGATTTATGAAATAATCTTTCCTGCAATTTTTCTGCTTCTTCAAGACAGTGCATTTCCGTCGGCATATTCATCCTTATCCCGGCAAATTCTGTTTCAAGAATAAAATTACGACGATACTGTCGTCCGTCTTCTTTTATCCAACCCCTATCAGGCTCATCAGCACAATGCTTCACTATCGTGTTGTCATAAAAACAGCCTGTGCAAGTCAAACCAATTCCAAAACCAACCGCCCGCATCGTCAAATAATTTCTTTTCATAATTTTCTCTTTTCGTTATCTTGACTCTCATCAGACACTTCAACCAAAAGACCTTTTTCAACCATAGAATGGAGCAGTTCTTCCATTTCTTCTTCAGGACAAAAAGAATTTCCTTTCGGGAGAATAACATCTTCAATACTAAGAGACGTTTTGCAGGCAACTCTTCCTTTTCCTGTTTCCAAACCGTTAAACTCTCCCAACCATAATCCAGAAGAACTATCAAATCGAAGTTCATATTTTATTAATTCTTCCCCCCGAGAGTCATATTTTTTTGTAAATATCAGTGATGTTTCAGGACGCATATTTCCATCAATAATCGAGGATCCATAAAAATCAACTAACATTCCATTAATATTATCTTCAAATGGAGAATTTCCAATACCTTTTCCAAAAAAGAAAAAACCTCCGAAAGAAACCCCGTATTTGTAAGAATCATTTAAGAACCCTGCAATTGAGTATAAATCTGCCATAAACAAAAATAACAAAAAGAGGTTTAAAATAATTACTATACTCTGAGGAGATTATCAAACTCTTTATTTCTTTTTCTTCTCACTCTTCTGCTCTCTCGCCAACAACCAAACATTTTCAACCAATAAGAATCCATTTCCATACAGGAAGTATTGTTATCTTTTTGCCTTCAATTATTCTTTCTTCTTCCTGCTCCTCTGTCAAAATCATTCCTTCCCTTAATTTATGTTCTTTCATAGCTTCCATTAATCCATTAATCTCTCTCTTTTCATTGTCTTCGTCTAATTTTTTCGTTACTTGTACAGCCAAAACAGGTTTATTTTTTCTGACAATTAAAAAATCACATTCATAATTTTTTCTGAAATAATAAACTTGTTCGTTTCTTCTTCTTAGTTCAATAAACGCAAGATTCTCTAATAATTTGCCCGAGTCTTCCGAAAACTTAAAACTAACAGAGTTTAATAAACCATTATCAATGCAATATAATTTTTTAATCGAACCCAGCTGTTTTGCTAAAGAGTATTCATATTTCAAATTTTGGAAAAATAAATATGCATCTTCGAAATGCGAAAGATGTTCTATAACAGTATTCTTGCTTATTTTGAATCCGATTGAATTTAATTTATTTGCAAGTTTGCTGTATGATATTTCTTTTGAAACCGATTCAAAAAGTAAATTCGCAAGAGTTCTAAGCTTGTTGACGTCTTCTATTTTATATCTTTCAACTATATCTTTGAGAATCATAGATTCATAATAACTTTGTAAAATATTTTCTTTTTGCAAATTTTGGGAAATTACTGCCGGAAATCCACCATTAGACACAAACGAAGTAAAGAGCTTTTTTATTTGAGTTTTATCTTTGCTGTATGAAATTGTTTTTATATCGTATTTTATATTCTCCCAATTAAGTATCTCTCTAAAACTAAGAGGAAAAATCTCGTAATTTAAAACTCTCCCTCGTAATTTGGTGGATATTTCCTTGCTTAATAATTTAGAACTTGAGCCAGTTATGACGAGTTGGATATTTTTTCTTGTATCATTAACTGTTCTTACCCACGAATCCCAATTTTTAACTGTTTGAATCTCGTCTAAAAACAAGTATATTTTTTGTTTCTTATTTATTTGAGACATCTCAAAATAAAATTCTATTAATTTATCTAAATCTTTTGAATCAGCTCCTAAAAGTTTGTTATCTTCAAAATTAATGTAAAAAACATTTTCTTTCGATATTCCTTTCTCAAATAGCTGATTAATCATCTGAAAACAAAAATAAGTTTTTCCCGCTCTTCTTGGACCGGTTATCGTTATAACAAAATCTGTATTTTCTGTTATCTTAGTTGACCTTTCCAGAACTTTTGGAATAACAACCTCCTTCCAAAAAATTATTATTTGCCTATAATCCATGTTATTCATTGAACAAATCTATTTAAATTTGTATTTTGGATAATACAAATTAGTATATAAATCTTTTCGTTATAAGAATAATTTCAAGAAAAATAATCATTTCTTCTTAGAGCTCTTCTCACTCTTAATTTCCCTCGCCAGCGGCCCAGTAACCTCAACCAAAAGTCCAGGCAAACCAGTTCCAACAGGAATCGCCTGATTCAAAAGAATATTTTCAATAACAGAATTCAATTCATCTTTAGCTCCTTGTATAGTCGCATTAACAAATTGTTTATCCGGCGTTTCGAATGTAGCTCGGGCTAAAACAGAAGCTTTCTGCGTGATAATTCCCATACGAGTAACTCCCTTAACCATTCCAGTCGAAGTCATCGCGTCAGCAACCAATTTCAAATGTCTCTCGTCGATATCCATTCCCTGCGTTTCAATAACTTTGTTAATCTCGTTGATAATTGTCTGCCGCGCAGCTTCAATTCCCAAAATCTTCGCAACGTCGTGAATATCGTTTGAGGTGATTCTGTTAGCGTCAACGCCCTTGACTTCTCTGATTCCTTTCAAATTAGAACCCGAAGCCAAAATAACATACTCAGGTCCTCTTTTGACAACAACAACCTGCCCCACGCCCTTTACTCCTGAAATCGAAGTCTCTTTCAATTTTTCTTTCAGCTTGTAAATTTCTCTAAACTCCAAGTCAGGAAGATTGATAGTTATCTTCAAGTCATTGCTCTTAATCTTAAATCCTTTTTCTTCCAGTCTCTCTGCAATTTTCGCAGCCCCCGCGTGCACGCTTTTCAGCGCTTTGCTGTCCAGCTCGATTTCGATTTTTTTATTGCCAAAATCAATTCCGATTTCAGAAAGAATCTCAATCAATTTAACCTCTTTAATCTTCTCGGCAATTATTCTGGAATCTTTTTCGTTATTATTTTCTTTGTCAAGATAAATTTCCATCATCGGCGTTGAAGGTGATTTTCTGGCATCTAAAATTTCAATCAGTCTAGGCAATCCCAGTGTAATCTGCATCTGTGCAACACCAGCGTGGTGGAATACGTTCAGAACCATCTGCGTCGAAGCTTCCCCGAAAGATTGCGCAGTCACAACGCCGGCAGCCTCTCCCGGACAAATCTTGTCATCCTTCAAATGCAGCTTGGAAACATCTTTCCCATCGTCGCCGTAAGCAAACTGGACAATATTTTCAGACGCGTCTCGCAGTGTTCCGTCATATTCAACTTTCAAGTCCTGCAGCGCCGAAACCAATCGCCTGTACAAATAACCAGACTTAGGAGTTCGAAGAGCAGTATCCATCATCGAGTCTCTTCCTGTAATTGCGCCGAAGAAAAATTCAGTCGGTTTCAGTCCCTGGAAAAACGAGCTCTTGATAAATCCTCTTGACTCAGGTTTCAAATCTCCTTTTTTGAAGAAAGACAAAGTTCTGTCTTTGTATCCAAAGTTAATTCTCTGGTTCCACAAAGACTGCTGTCCAACGCAGCAGCCCATCTGTGTAACATTAAGCATATTTCCCGCGCTCTCAGATTTAATCATCTTGATAATATTTCCGTCGGCAGGGAAATTTTCTTTGACAACTTCTCCAACCTCTGTTCTTACTCCGTTCAAAATTTGCAGTATCTTTGTTTCTCTTGTTTCGTCAGCAGTTTTTCCGGGCATAGCTTCAAGCGAGCCGGATTCAAACTCTTTGATAACTTCGTCTGTTTTTTTCTCCGCCTTCTGGATTATCTCCCGCGAAATTTCTTTCAGTCTTTCGGGAACATCCAAATCCCTCAGCGACAAAGTGTATCCCTTTCTTGACAGATAAATCATTCCTAAATTAAATGCGTTGTTTATGCAGTCAACAGTCACAGCTCTTCCAAACTCTCTGTCAATAATTTTGACCATTTCCCCGTCTTCAGCGCCGAATGTCTTGCTCCCGATAATCAAGGAAGGAACTTTTATACTGGAGCCCTTCGGCAAAACCTGCGCGAAAATTTCTCCTCCGTCTATTTCTTTTTTCTTTATGGAATTAATAATATGGGATGAAAACAAAAGCTGGTTCGCGTCGCTGTTGCTGACTTTTTCTTTTCCAAGCAAATAGACTCCTGTAACAGCGTCGGCAATTGTTCCAACAAGATTGATATTATTCTTTGAAGAAATAATGTTGTTGTCAATATTCAGCAAAACTTTTGCCTCGGACAGCGCCTCTTCATTTTGCGGGCTGTGCAGGTTCATTTCGTCTCCGTCATAGTCGGCGTTGTAAGGCGCAGCTGCTGCAGGATGAAGTCTGAACGTTCTTCCCGGAAGAACTTTTACAAAATGAGCCATTAATCCCTGCTTGTGCAGTGTAGGGTGTCTGTTAAACAAAACAATGTCCCCATCTCTCAAGTGTCTTTCAATTTTATAGCCCGGCTCAATCTCCGCAACAATCTCGTCTTTCAAATCCTCGCTGATTCTTTTCTTTCTTCCGTCGCTTCTGATAACATAATTTGCGCCAGGATAATTCGAACCTCTCTTGACAAGCTCTTTCATAACTTCCAAATTTGTCGTCGTAACAGCTTCTGCTACGGTAATAATCTCGGCAATTTCCAAAGGCACGCCAAGTTCATTAATTTTCAAGTAAGGATCAGGAGATACAACAGAACGCGCAGAATAATTAACTCTCTTTCCTGCAAGATTATGTCTTATTCTTCCTTCTTTTCCTTTAATTCTTTCAGTGATTGTTTTCAAGGGCTGCCCTGAACGATGCCTTGCCGGAGGAATTCTTGTAATATTATTGTCAAAGAAAGTTGTAACGTGGTATTGAAGCAAATCCCACAAATCCTCGATGATAACTTCCGGCGCTCCGGCGTTTAAATTTTCCCACAATCTTTGGTTTGCTCTGATGATGTCGCTTAATTTATGAGTCAAGTCGTCTTCGCTTCTCTCTCCGCTTTCCAAAGTAATGGACGGGCGGACAGTTACAGAAGGAACCAATAACAAAGACATGACAGCCCATTCAGGGCGGGCGCTCACGCCGTTTATTCCGATTTTTTTCAATTCTTCCGTCGGAATATTGACTAATCTTTCTCTTACTTCAATCGGTCCAAGTCTTCTCTTCTCAATATAAAAATTAGTCGGCTTCTCTAATTTGACTCTGCTTAATTTCTCTTTGCAATGCGGACAGACTTTCGCGTCGCGTGCTTTTTTCGATCTTTCAACAGGCAGGTATTTTGCCTGCTTTTCTTCGCTCAATGTCAGCTTCCCGCAATGCGGACAAAAACTTCTAAGGCAGAGTTCTATCAGGGGAATATATTTGATATGCAAAATCGGACGGGCTAATTCTATCGAGCCAGGATGCCCCGGACATTCTTTAACTCTTTTTCCGCAGGTTCTGCATCTGACTCCAGGATCAATTGCCCCAAGTCTCAGGTCCATCAATCCGCCGTCGACAGGAAATCCGTCGATATCATACAATTCCGGCGTAACAACTTTTACAGAACTCAGTTTTTTAATCTGCTCAGGGCTAAGCAAAGTGAACTTCAGCGCCTTGATTTGTTTTCTGAATATTTTTCGCATCATCTTCGCGTAGCCCCCGCGGAATCAAATTTAAATCGTCTCAAATCACCAAGTATTTCATTAACAGTTCCCATAAAGCATTCTCTATTTTCTACTTTTTTTATTAATTCAATTTGTCTCGAGTCGCTTCCTAAAACACTTACTTCTCCATTATCTAAAAATCCAACAGCAATATATCTGTCTCCATATTTGGCTCTAAGTACTTTTTCGTTTCCTATTACATACTGTTTTATTTTATTGTCTTCCATTTTATTGTTCGTATTTGTTCTTTAAGTCAAACGAAGTATGAACTCCTAGTCCGAGTAATTCATCAATCAATAATTTGAAACCGTATGAAACTTCAATCGGTTCTGTTTCGTTGTGCCCGCATAAGGCGCAGGTTGTCTTGCCCCGTATGACGTCTTCATATCCCATGTTCCCGCACTCTTTGCAAACTTGTATAACTGTCTTGTCAGATTCATATCTTTCCTTAAGCAGTAAAGAAGCGCCGTGCCCCGCCAATGCCTGCTGCTCCATTTCTCCAAGTCTTAATCCTCCTCCCCTTGAACGTCCTTCAATCGGCTGTCTAGTCAGCAAAGCAACTTTTCCAGAAGCCCGCGCGTGAATCAAATTCTTAACCATTCTTTCCAGTTTTAGATAATACATATTCCCGACGTAAATCTTCGCCTCCATTTTCTTTCCAGTTATTCCGTTGTACATGTCTTCTTTGCCGTCGTAGCTAAAGCCCATTTTTTTCAGTTGCTCTTCAAATTCTTCAACTTTTCCTCCGGTAAACGAAGTTCCGTCGGAAATTTTTCCGCTTAAAGCAGCTGTCTTGCTCGCAAGCAATTCTATTAAGTATCCAACAGTCATTCTTGACGGAATACCGTGCGGATTAAACATCAAGTCAGGCCTGACTCCTTTTGACGTGAAAGGAATATCGTTGTTGTCTGCAAGAAGTCCAATAACTCCTTTCTGTCCGTGCGGCGAAGAAAATTTGTCTCCTGCTTCCGGCAGTCTCAAGTCTCTTGTCCTGACATGCACAATCTTGTTTCCTTCGCTGTCAGCAGTTATAAAAACGCCGTCGACAATTGCTCTCTCGCCTTGTCTTACAATAGCGCTCGCTTCTTTTTTTGTCTGTATGCTCAAGTCTTTTGCTTCGGATAAAAATTTCGGAGGCGTAACTTTTCCGATAACAGCGTCGCCGGATTTCAAGTCAGCTTCCGGGAAGGCAATGCCGTCGTCTTCCAAATTTTTGTAAACTTCTTCTGTTCTGTATCCGGAAACATCTTTGTCAGGAACAGTAATCTCGTCAGTTAATCCGCCGGCATACTGCAGTTCAACAGTTGAATACGGCCTGAAGTAAGTGCTTCTTCCTAGTCCTCTGTCAACACTTGCTTTGTTCAAAACGATCGCGTCTTCTAAATTATATCCTTCAAATGGAATTATAGCGACGACAATATTTTGCCCGGAAGGATAAACGTCAAGCGTGTCATAAATAAAACTTCTAACTAGCGGCTTTTGCGGGTAATGCAGGATAGAAACATTCGTGTCAATTCTCATAAGATAATTTGCAGCGTAAATTCCCAAGCCCTGCGTCAGCGTTTTCGAACCTCTCAAAAGTCTAGGGCCCTGGTCATGGTCAGCAAATGAAACCAGCGAAGTAATTAATCCGAGAACATCAACAGGATGAACTTCTAAATGCGTGTGCTCGTTAGTCAATTCTTCTTCTTTCAACGCGACAAAAACGTTTTCTTCTTCAGCAGCGTCGATATACTCAATTATTCCCTGCGCAATCAAATCAGTCCACGTCATTTTTCCTTCTCCAAGCAAAACAAGATGCTCGTCCTTTAATCTGGATGCGCCGCCATCAACAATAACCAGCGGCCGCAAAACTCTTCCAACTTCCGTCGACATTGTAATCTGCTCCAGCATTTCATCCCATCTAACACTCAAAACATTCGGCAGCTCTTTCTTCCTTCTTATTTCTCTGACTTTGCCGGCAAAATCATTAGGATTCTCGACAAACCCGATAAATCTTCCATTAAGAAAAACATTTTTTCCATTTTCTCTGTTCAATCCAAAACTTTCAAATTTTTTAATCGCCGCGTTTTCGTCAAACTCAACAGCCGTTGAAATCTTAGCCATCAGCGCAAGATTTTTTCTCAGGCCAATCTCAGTTCCTTCTGGTGTTTCAGTCGGGCAGAATCTTCCATAGTGCGTCGGATGCAGAGTTCTCGCCGCAAAATTTTCCTGTTCTCCAGGCAGCATCGAAGAAACTCTCTGGAGCTGCGACAAAACTCTCAGGTAATTTGTCTTGTTCATGTTTTGCGTGACGCCTGCTCTTTCTCCAATCCACGAGCCAGTTGCAATCGCGCTTCCAATTCTGTGAGTAAATAAAGTAGACTTGGCAATCGTCTTCAATGAATAAAATTTCTTTCTCTTTGAAATTTTCTGCAGGGAATATTGAATGTCTCGAATAAGAATATTTATGTTAACTCTGAACAAGTCAGCCATTAAGTCTCCTGATAATTTAACTCGCTTGTTTGCGTAATGGTCTTTGTCAGTTCTTATTCCTTTGTCTTCCTTCGATCTCAGATAAATTCTGACTAATCTGCACAAAGTTAATGCTTTGTCATTTCGCATGTTTTTTCCTGTGCCAATGTGCGGCAATAAAAACGAGTCAATTCTCTGCTTGACTCTGTCCAGAATTTCTTTTTTCGTTCCCTGAATTCCAGATTTTTCCGCGATATACATCATCGCATCTTCGCTGTTTTGCAAGTTTGTATATTCATATAAATTAACAATCAAGCAGTCGCTTTCATGCCCGATATTTTTCGCGATGTCAGATTCTTTGCACATTCCAAGAGCTTTCAAAACAACGAGGACCGGAATGTTTCTCAGTCTGCTGAATGTTACTTCCAAGATTCCTTCGTTTGTTTCGCTTATTGTCGTCGGAATTCTATAGGAGCCCCTTTCAGAAAAAATTCTTAATATCAGTCCTTTCTGCTTTCCTTCTTCGATGAATGGCTGGTTCGGGGCGAGGTCTTCGGACATTACAATGATTCTTTCATTTCCGTTTATAATAAAATATCCGCCGGTGTCTTTGGAGTCCATATAATTTTCTCTCAGTTCTTCTTTGCTCATCCCGTACATATTGCACGCCGCGCTTTTGACAATAATTGGAATTCTTCCTATCTCAACTTCTGTGCTGTCAGATTGCCCTTCGTATTTTACAGAAATCTCGACAAAAATCGGCGCAGCATAAGTCAGGCTTCTTAGTCTTGCAATTGCAGGCGTCATTTCGCTTATGCTTCCGTCTGCTTCAATAATATTCGGCTTGTCGACTCTAACTTTTCCAAGTTTGATTTCAACTTCGTCTCCTTCCAAGTTTTCGTTAATCTCGTTGATAATCTGCTGAATTCTGTTCTTGATAAAATCATTGAACGAAAGGATATTAGATTCAACTAAAGAATGCTGTTCTAGATATTTTTCAACTAAGATATTTTTTTTCTCCATTATGCGAAGCAATACCTTCTATTGCGAGTATTTTGGTAATCTTTGATTTCCATTAGACAACCACCCTGTAATATGTCTGAATTTTATCCTCTTCTTTTCTCTCCAGCTTGATAACTTCTCCAGGAACGCATCCTTCAGGCAAGCCAGGGTCATCTGATTTTATCTTCGGTAATTGGGACAAAGAAATATTGTACTTTTCTATTAACTTTTTAATCTCTTCGTGCTTTAATTTTGTATGTTTTGGCTGTAAAACGTGCATGGGCTTTCTATTTAACTATGAAAATTTAGTTACGGTTGCGGACAATAATTTCTTGTGAAATTCGGTTTTTAAACCTTTCTGTTATTTTTCCTTTCTTATTCTTTCAATATCCGACGTCCAATCTTTCTTTAAATCATTCCAATCAACCAATTCAAAGTGATTTCTTGGAGAATCTCTAATTTCAATTTCTCCACGCAGATTTTTTTTGTTTCCTGCAAAAGGTCCTAATGAAAAATAAGCAACGCATCTGCGCACATTTTCCGGCTTGTACATCGGTTCTGTTTCGGTAAACGTAGGATCATAAAATACCATCAAGTCGATTTTAATTCGTTCTTTTGAGCATTGTTCCGCTAGCGAATATGTTCTCTTGCATCCCATGCTGTAAGCTACTAAAGCGATTTTTTCTCCACTCTCATGCGCCTTTCTTATCTTATCTATATTTTTTCCTTCTAAATCGACGCTGTTCACGACGACAGTTGCATTGCACTCTTCATGTATGTTATGCCCTAATTTGTGAAGGTCGTTTTCTAAAACAGCATCCATAAATCCATCAACACCCGCGACAAAAACCTTTTTATCTCTGTCTTCATTTCTTTGCAAATAAAGTTCAGGTGACGCACAGCTTCCCAAACTCAAAAAACCAGCCAATGCGCCTCCAGTAATTTTTCTTAATTTCATATCTAAAAAATTACTTTCAACCTTTTAAATCTTTGGAATATTTACTATTAGATAGTTACGATAAAAAAGTAAGTGACCCCTCATTTGAATAACCTCAAATCTATTTCGAATAAATGACCCCGATGGGATTTGAACCCACGACACCTGGCTTAAAAGGCCAGTGCTCTACCAGGCTGAGCTACGGAGCCATATTGACGACACAATAGCGAAGACTGGTTTGAGTCCTTTCCTTCGTGGACGATTACCAGGCTGAGCTACGGAGCCATTTCGTTTGCCGCAGCGAGTACCCGAGCAAGAGCAAATCGAAATTTCCCTTCTCTGTTTGCCGCAACGAACACAAAATCAAAAAAGAAAATTCCTATTTAAACCTAACCAATCTGTAAATTAAGCATCCTCCAGTTTATTTGCTCAGTCTTAATGCAGAATTGTCTGAAAATTAATTTTCTTCTTAACGCAATTACAACTCTTTAATCTTTTTAATAAGTTCTGACTTGGACATCCCGCCGCCAACCCTGTCAACTTGCTGCCCGTCCTTAAAAAATAAAATCGTCGGCACACTCATAACCTGAAATCTCTGCGCCAGTTCAACCCCGTCGTCAACATTAACCTTTCCGAATACTACTTTGTCTTTCATTTCATTTCCAACTTCATCAAAAATCGGCCCAAACATCTGGCACGGCCCGCACCACTCAGCCCAAAAATCAATTACAACTCTCGTTTCGCTTTTAATAAATTTGTCAAAAGTTTTAGAATCTAAGTTTTTAACACCAGCCATATCCTATTTTATTTCTGTTCTTTTAAAAACATTTCGTTAATAGCCGATAATTAATACTTCTTTTAATTAATCTGCCGTGAACAAACCTAGTTAAAACTTTTTTCAAAAGCAATCAAGATTAAAATTCCAACAACCGCAACAATTAAAGCCCCGGCGAAAAATCCCGACGCATTATCCAGCACAGGAAGTTCTGAAATAGCATTGCTGTTTCGCCAGTCAACAAAGATAACTAAGCTAAATAGAATTACTAAAACAAACGCCAAGACAATCACCTGTTTTTTCATTTTACTAAATGGAAAACGCAGGTTGCGTATTCGCGTCCTCTTTTTTCATCTATAACTAAGCAATTAAAGAAATTTAAACTTATCCCATGACTAAATCGATAATTATTTAATAGCAAAATCTCTTACAGTCTAAATGGAAAAAAACATGAACATTTACTACGATGAAGAAGCAGATTATCTCACCATTTTTGTAGGCGGGCCCAGACCAAATTACGGCGAAGATGTCGGAGAAGACGTCACGATTTTTAGAGACGAACAAACAAACGAAATAATTGGAGTTGGAATTATGAACTTCCGCGCAAGAACACGAAATTTAGATGAAATCCAGCTCAAATTGCCTTTCTCAATTAATTTCTCGTCGCTTAAATAGTTTCTGAAAAAAGATTATTCCCCGCACCCGCCCCGCGTCGTCTGCTTGCAGGAAGTGCAAACTTTAGAACAGCTTCCAATTCTTTTAGCCGGCCCCCCGCAAATCGGGCAAGTCAATCCCTCATTTCCAAATTCTTCCAAAGAAGCCTGCTCCTCGCTAACCTCTTCAAAATCTTTGATTTCAGTTTCAACTTTCGGAATGCTTTCAGCAAAATTAGCAAGCATGAACTGCGCGACATAATCTACAATCGACGAGGCGGATTTTATCTGGCTAATTTTCCCGTCAATAGAACCACCGTTGACGTTTTTTACAAATCCCGACGGCTCAAATTTCTGGTGCCTGAATTTGTTGAACAAATCTTTTACAGACGCGCCATACTGCAGGTTTAAAGAAACAGTAGTCGCCCACGCATCAATCAATCCTCTGATAGTAGAGCCCTGCTTGTGCATCGTTACAAAAATCTCCCCTGGCTTGTCGTCGTCATACAATCCGACAGTAATATATCCTTCATGCCCTGAAATATCAAACTTGTGCGTGATTGACTTGCGAGTCTGCGGCAGTTTTTTTCTTTCAATCGCATTTTTCTTTTCTTTTCTTATAATTTCTCCTTCTGTTTTTTGCGTCGTCAAAGGCTGAGCCGCCTTGCTGTTCTCCCTGTAAATTGCAACAGCTTTCAGTCCCTCTTCCCACGCAAACACATAAGCATCAGCAATATCTTTGACAGAAGCACTTTCTCCCATATTCACAGTCTTGCTTATCGCCCCCGACAAAAACGGCTGGACAGCTCCCATTAATTTAATATGCCCCTTGTAATGAATGCTCCTTTCTCCTTTCACCGGCTTAAACGCGCAGTCAAAAACAGCCAGATGCTCGTCTCTCAAGCCGGGCGCGCCTTCAATCATATCCTTCTCGTCGATATAATCAATAATATTCTTGATTTGTTTTTCATTATATCCTAAAGTTTCCAATCCTTTTGCGACGCTGTTGTTCACAATTTTCAGCATTCCTCCGCCGGCCAAAACTTTGTATTTAACTAAAGCAATATCAGGTTCAATTCCAGTGGTGTCGCAGTCCATCATGAACGCAATTGTTCCCGTCGGCGCCAAAAGAGTAGTTTGGGCATTTCTATATCCATTTTTCTTTCCGAGCTCAATCGCCTCAACCCAGCTGTCCCAGGCATCATTAATCAAATATCTCAAATCCGAGGGCATTGCTTCAACATCTATTTTTTTAATTTCATCGATGTGCATTTTCATAACATCCAGCATACATTCTTTATTTTCTTCAAATCTTGGAAAAGTTCCAATCATCCCTGCTAGTTCAGCGGAAGTTTTGTATGCTTCTCCCGTCATTAAAGCAGTTATAGCAGCAGCCACAGCCCGCCCTGAATCAGAATCATACGGCAAACCAAGCGACATTAGCAGTGCACCCAAATTAGCGTATCCTAATCCAAGCGCCCTGAAGTCATGGGAGTTCCGCGCAATTTTTTCCGTCGGATAACTTGCGCCGTCAATAATCAAATCCATTGAAATAATAAATGTCCGGATAACTTTTTTGAATTTTTCAACATCAAACTTTCCGTTTCCGTTGGCAAACTTCATCAAATTAATAGAAGCCAAATTGCAGGCGCTGTCGTCTAAAAAAATATATTCACTGCACGGATTAGACGCGTTAATTCTCCCGCTGTTCTTGCAGGTATGCCATTTGTTTATTATCGTGTCAAACTGCATTCCAGGATCCCCGCAGATGTGCGTTCCCTCCGCAATTTTATTCAAAATCTCTCTCGCTTTGAATGTCTCGCAAACTTCTCCACCCTTTACAAAAATAGTTTTCCATTCGCCGTCCTCTTTGACTTTTTTCATAAAATCATCGCCCGCCCGAACACTCATGTTGCAATTTTGAAAGCCGACACTGCTGTACGCCTCGCCGTTCACTCCGCCGGAATATCCCTGCGCTATCAACGCCCACGCTTTTTTCTCTTCTCTTTGTTTTGACATGATAAAATCCATGATGTCCGGATGGCTAACGTTTAGTATTTCCATTTTTGCAGCTCTTCTGGTTTTGCCGCCGGATTTTATAATTCCAGCGTAAGCATCGTAGCCCTTCATAAAACTCACGGGCCCCGAGCATTTTCCGCCGCCTGTTAAATTTTCTTTCGAGCTTCTTAATGAAGAGCGGTTTGTTCCTGTTCCGCTTCCAGCTTTGAACAAGTTTGCTTCAGCAACCTGCACCTCCATAATCGAGTCCATGTCATCTTTAATGCTCTGGATGAAACACGCAGAACATTGCGGCCTGTCGTCTGTTTTATTAGCTTTGACAATTCTGCCAGCGGAACCATCCCATTTGAACATAGAAACCCCTCCAGCTTCCTTGTCATATTCTTGAATTCCAGCGTTAAACCAAACAGGAGAATTAAAAACCCCCAGCTGATTCAGGCAAATAGCAGCAACCTCATCTCCTAAAATGCCTGCCCTCTCTTCGTTAAAATAATTTTGTTTTACTGCTTGTCTTGTAAAAAATCTCGACACTCTTCCAATCAATTGTTCAATACTGCTTTCTCTGATTCCTTTGTTAATATTTCCCCAAAAATATTTGCTGGCAACAACTTTGACTGCAAGAGGCGTCCAAAACTCCGGCCGCTCAACATTCTTTTGCGTAAAAATAACTTTTCCGACGTCATCTGTAACTTTTACTTCTTCAGAAACCCATTTAATCGGATTGCCATAAATATCAAACCTGAACGGATTCTTTCCGGGGAATGTAAAATATCTATTCATTTCCATTTTAGGCAGGGACATTTGAGGCTTGGCAGAATTAGGATTTATCCAAGGCTCTTTTTCCACAAAAATATCTCCGTTAAATCCGTTCATTTTTTAATTATCTCCCTTATTTCTTTTTTGAAATCATCAAGCTCTGTAAAATCTTTGTAAACAGAAGCAAATCTTATGTAAGCAACTTTGTCAACTTTTTTTAATTCCCGCGCAACCAAATCTCCAATAAATCTGGACTCAACTTCCTTTCCCTTCCGCCTTAATTTTTCTTCCACGTTCATTATTATTTTATCGATTTTTTCTGATTCAACAGGCCTTTTTTCGCACGCCTTTGTAATTCCACGTTTTATTTTTTCGTAATCAAAACTTTCCCGTTTCCCGTCTTTTTTGATAACTCTTAATTCCGCAAGCTCAACACCCTCTTTCGTGTTAAATCTTTTCTCGCATTTCAGGCATTCCCGCCTTCTTTTTACCATTCCCTCCACATCTCTCTTGTCAATAACCTTTGTTTCTTTATGGAGACAGTAAGGGCATAGCATTTTAATTTAACACAATATCTTGTGTTTTTACCTCTTTTTTACACAATCTCTTGTGAATATCTTCACTCCAGCCAGTTTTCTTATTTAAACATTTCCGTACTCTTTTTTTTCACGTCGGCAAAATCCGAAAAATAAAATTCTTGACGTTAGAGTGACAAAAGATATAAGTTCTGTTAATTTGTCACAAACTAGCTAAATCTTTAAAAATAGAAAAAATATCTCCAGCTTATGAAATCAGCAATTTTTCTAAGAGTAGATCACCCCGCATTTAAAGAACTTGTAGATTCTTTTGAAGGCGAAGTTACCAATGCAAATGTGGACGCCCTAACGCAGCGAGCAGTAGATTTAGGAATAGAGATGACTTATGGTTTTGGATATGACTTGTGTTTTGCTAGTTCTCAAAGATTTAAGGAATTAGAGCACGATGAGCGATATGTGCAAAGAATTTACAATCCACATAAAGAAAAATAATTTTTTATCTCGATTTAACCCTTACAAATTTATCTCTTCAATTTCCTAAACAGAAAATAAGAATAAACTATCAAATAAATAGAAAAAGTCAAAACAGGAACAATCGCAAACCACATAGCATAACCCGGCAAAATAATTCCAGCAAAAGAAATAACTCCTGCAATTTTAAACAATCTCGAGCCAAGCAAATGTGTTTTGTCCCAGACTTTGTCGCTGCTCAAAGTCCACGGTGTTCTTATTCCAACAAACCAATTTCTCTTCGCCTTCTTCAAAACAATCCCTATAAAATAAAATAAAATTCCCAGCGCAGGCATCATCATCTGAGTCATGTTAAAATCATAGCCCAAATTAGCAAAAATGCTCAGCAGATTCAAATAAAACAAAAACAATACAATCGCAAGTATCAGTCCGATATAGTAACCCATAAACTTCTTGATATTCTTCCTCAACGGATCTATCTTGACAATAAAAATAAAAAGTAAAACCATCAGAACAGAAACCACCGGCATCAAGAACAATCCGTAATTTTTGGACATGTAGTCATCTACTTCTCCTGCGTAATTCCAGTGCGAAGCCATTTGCTCAGGCACAGCGTTATAAAAATAAATCCCGATTGCAAACGAAGCGAGAATAATTCCTGAAATCACTAGCACACCAGTTTTCATTTCCTCTTAACAAATTCTAATTTTATAAACTTTCTTCTTTTCTTATTCTGTAATCCTGCGAAACGTATAAATACTTAGAAATATTAAGAATCCAAGGAATACTAAAATGCGTTCAATCGATGACTTTCCACTGGCAGAACAGCAAGCCCTTTACGAAAGAGTGCTTGCCCGTATTTCTGCAGGCTCGGAAGAAACTTTTTTGAGAGAATCACTAAAACCTACAAACCATAAAACAAAGAATTATAGTCTTTCCTATCAGCAAAATCAAACAGCGGCAATCACGCCAAATACTAAATAATTCACTACTCAAATCTACAAATTTTATCACAACAAAATTTATAAATCTCTTTATGACTTTAAATTTATGAAGCTTAAACCACTCGGCGAGAGAGTAATTCTAAAACCAATTGAATCAGAAGAAAAAACAAAGTCAGGAATTTATCTGCCAAAATCAGAAGATAAAAAACAAGGGAGAGTTGTCGAAATCGGAACAATGAAAGACGGCACGCTCATGCCTCTGCAAAAAGGTGATACGGTTCTTTACGGTGGATATTCAAACGAAGAAATCGAACTCGACGGAGAGAAATTTCTTATTGTAGAATTCAAGGATATTTTAGCAAAAATTGAGGGAGAAAAATAAGATGCCAATTCATAAACACGATACAAAAAAACAAAAAAAATTCATTGAAAAATTTCGATTTTATAGACAGCCAATCGAGTTAGTTAAAGATGCAGAAACAGATCACACACCAGTTGTTGAAAATATAACTCTTCATATTTCGCAGTTAAATCCTAAGTTAGAATACGACTGGCAAATACCCCCAAAATACACTGATGATACATATGAGAGATTTACCGCAAGAGGTTTTACTCCGAATGAATTCTTCCATTATTTTATTGCCCAAAGATTAGAATATGCAGGTCGGAAAGGAAAGACGATGGAAAGAAGGAAAGTTAATCCATCAAAATTAACCATGGTTGTTTCGGTAAATAACAACAGGAAATAATTAAAATGTCAAAACAAATAATCTTCGACGAGGCAGCACGAAAATCTTTATTAGCAGGAATCAACAAAGTCGCGGACACAGTAAAAGTTACGCTGGGCCCCAAAGGAAGAAACATAATTCTAGACAAGCATTCCTCGCCGCTAATAACAAACGACGGAGTAACAATCGCAAAAGAAATCGAGCTAAAAGACAAATTTGAAAACATCGGCGCAAAGCTCGTCAAGGAAGTCGCGTCCCAAACTCAGGACAAGGCAGGCGACGGGACAACAACAGCGACGCTGTTAGCGCAGTTAATGATAACAGAAGGACTAAAGAATATAACAGCAGGAAGCAGCCCGATAGAAATAAAAAAAGGAATAGAAAAAGCAACTAATGTCGTCGTAGAATACCTGAAAGAAAAATCCACTCAAGTTTCAACAAAAGAGCAAATCACGCAAGTCGCAACAATCTCAGCAAACAACGACAGGAAAATCGGAGAGTTAATTGCAAACGCGATGGAGAAAGTCGGCTCAAATGGAGTGATAACAGTAGAGGAAGCAAAGAGCACAGAGACAACTTTGGAGCTCGTCGAGGGAATGCAATTTGACAAGGGTTATCTTTCGCCGTACATGGCAACAGACCAGGAAAAGATGGAAACACTTTATGAAGATGCGTACATACTTGTGACAGACAAATCAATTTCTTCAGTCAAAGAATTAATCCCCGTATTAGAAGCAGCGTCGCAGCAGTCAAGACCTTTGCTGATAATTGCTGAAGACATCGAAGGTGAAGCGCTGACAACAATTGTCTTGAATTTATTGAGAGGAGCTTTGAGAGTGTGCGCAGTTAAATCCCCTGGATTTGGCGACGAGAAAAGAGAATTATTAGAAGACATCGCGATTCTTACGGGAGGAAAATTCATATCAAAAGACACTAATGAAAAACTCGAATCAATCACGTTAGAGCATCTTGGTTCAGCATCAAAAATAAAAGTAACAAGAGACGAAACACTAATCATTCAGGGAAAAGGCGACAAGGAAAAAATCAGAAAAAGAATTAGGGCAATTGAATCAAGAATAGAGCAGGAGCAGTCAGATTATACAAAAGAAGACTTGAGAAAAAGATTAGGAAAACTTTCTGGCGGAGTTGCAGTGATAAATGTCGGCGCAGCAACAGAAACAGAACTCAAAGAAAAGAAAATCAGAATTGACGACGCATTGCACGCGACAAAAGCAGCTGTTGAAGAGGGAGTTGTCGTCGGCGGAGGCATAACTCCTCTGCGTGCAATTTCTCGCTTAGAATCATTGTCTCTGCCGGAAGAACAATCTATCGGAGTTAGAATCGTGAAAAAAGCACTTGAAGGCCCGGTTAGGCAAATCGCGGAAAACGCAGGAAAAGACGGCTCTGAAGTCATATCAAATTTAAACGGAAAAGGCCCTACATTCGGATACAACGCAGCAACAGACAAGTATGAAGATTTATTTCAGTCCGGAGTAATTGACCCGACGAAAGTCGTGAGAAACGCCTTGCAGGCTGCGTCGAGCATTGCTGCTTTAGTCCTGACAACCGAAGGTTTAGTAGCAGATTACGAAGACGAAAAGGATAAAACAGATAATCCTGCTATAATCTTGTAATTTTCACTTATTCAGAAATCAGAATAGTTATCACAAAATATTCAGAAATTAATCTTCGATTAATTTCTCGATGATATTACGCTAAATATTTACTATTAAGCCAATTTGTTCATTTTCAAAATATTTTTCAATCTTATCGCAGAATCCTCGGAAAGAAAACCATCAAAACCCCCAGAACAATCAAAACAATTCCACCAATAAACTTGCAATACTTCGCGTACTTATTTCCCAAGGCAAAAGAATTAACAGCAAACGCAGCCAACCCAAAAATAATCAAATCATCGAGCATAAAAAACAAAACATAAAGTAAAATATAGGAGTAATACTGGATTCCGGACAAATTGCTCAAAGCTAAAACCTGCGCAAAAATTGCAGGAATCGCAGCACTGCAGACAAACTCAATAGAATTGACAACGAATGCCAAGCCAATAATTCCGACGACAACCCCTAAAGAAAGAGGAGACGCGACAATTTTTTTAATCTTGAAAATTGTTTTCTTTTTTTCTTCAGCACCAGTAACTTCACAGCCAAGCTCTCCTTTAGTTTTGAAATAAGTTCTAACATCTAAAATTCCAATTCCTAAGGCAAATAATCCTACAGCCAGAGTCAAAGGCCGAAGATATCCGACTAAAAGAAAAACATTAAGCCATGCTGTCATGAACAAGAAATACAAAACACCCGACGCAAAAACAAACGAGCCGACGATTATCCAGACTTTTTTTCTGTCGTTAAGCGTAAGAATTAAAGAAATCAAATAAATCAAAACCCACATCGCGCACGGATTAAATCCATCAATCAAGCCGAGAGTAACAGCTAAAATCGGCAGAGAGTATTTAGTAACATCTCTCTCTCCCAAAAAAGGCAGATTAATCACAGGATTAAATTCTTTTTCTGTAATGTCGGAATTATTTTTAATTCCTTCTGAAAAATCTTCCAGCGCGCTTCTTATTTTTTCAGGCGAATTTTTTTCATCAAACCCAATAAAATATTTTTCCCCCATAACAGTTGTCGGAGTTCCCAATTGCGAAAAATCAAGCCCTTTTTCTGAAGCGAAATTTCTAAACAACGCAGCGTCAGTCGGGTTTGTAATATCATGATAAACCCATTTCACTTCAGGATACTCAAGTTTTAATTCTTCATTAAACGGCTTTTGCAATTCGCAAAAATGACAGCTCGGGTGATAATAAAAATGAACAGCTAAATCGTCTCCAGTTTCTCCACTATTAAAAATTCCCTGAGTTAAAAGAAAAGCTCCGAGGACAAGCAATGTCAAAATCAAATATCTCTTGAATTTGTCCTGATACATTTCTCTGAACAGCGCAGTTATTTTGCTGTCTTCTTTCTCAACAATTTCTTTAACTTCTTCTCCGATTTCTTCTTTCATAAAAATTCTAATCCAACTCCCCTTTAAAACCTTACGATGAAATTGATTTCATCAGTAATTAACAAAAATTATTTTAATCTTACACATTTGTTTTGGCATTCTTCTAAACTCTGAAAGTTTGGAGCAGATGATTTGCAACCACCACCACTTTTTCTTATACAGTTATTTGAACTAGAGTCGTATTCAATCCAGTAGATAAGCATTTCACAATTGCCGCAGGTTATTCCTTTTACTGTACATGGAGGTTCATCTGAAATATCTCTATCGCAATTATTAAGAGGCCCGGTATTTGATAATAACCAAAAAGCAATTAAAGCAACCATAAACAAAATGAGCACAATTATAACAAAAATTATTATATTTCTTTTTTTCATTATGGCAAAAGGTTTTGAAAGAATTTAAATCTTTCTTCAAACTCGGCAAATATTTCCGAACTAATTATAACTTCCCAAACAACAATGCTTAAAAACCCGTTATCCTATGAACTCCTACTTTTAAAAAAGAGTTAGCAAAATGAAAAAATGTATTTATTGTAAAGTTGAGCTTGACGAATCTTCTGTCATCGACGTCTGCCAGAGATGCGGCTTGCAAGTCTGGGGAAAAAACATGTTCAACGCAATAGTTCAAAACATGGAGAGCGCCAGGGACGACGGAAATCTTTATCAGGGTTCTGTATCCACGACGCCAAAACAAGACGCGCGCCGGCAAAACCAATCTTCCCACCAATCTTCCTGGCAATCCCAGCAAAATAATCAAGCGCCGCAAAAAACAGCTCCAGCGCCGCAAAAAACATCATTCTCAAGCAATCCTTTCTCTCCAACTTCTTCGTTAGTTCTGGACGCAATAAAATCTCAGCAGGAATTATTGGAAGAATCCAAAAGGCAATCCCAGCAATCTATTTAAACAGTCTAAATCGTATAAATTTATGTTAGTTTTAACAAGGCAAAGAGATCAGTCAATCATGATTGGAGACGACATAGAAATAATTATAGCAGACATAAAAACAGACAAAGTTCGTCTCGGCATTAATGCTCCTTCTGAAATTCCAGTTCACAGGAAAGAAGTCTATGAAGCAATAAAAAGAACAAATCGGGCTCCAGCGTCAATAAAGCCAGAAGACATGCCCCAAACACCGAGCCGGAATTACGAAACCAAACCCCTCGGAGATTATCAGATATAACTTCTTTATCGTTAATTTTATAACAACTCTTCTCTTTTATTTAAAATGAACACATTCGAAATAATTGACAAAACAGGAAGAAAAATAAGACTGACAAAAAAGCAATGGACCCATATCAGAGAAGACCATCCAGAAATTGAAAATGAAGAAGTAATAAAAGAGTCATTAGAAAAACCCTTGCAGATTATCTCCGCCTCAAAAACCAAAGCATATTATTATAGATATTACAAAGAACGCCAGGATTCTGACAAATTTCTTTTAATCGTAGTTAAATACTTAAACGGCACAGAATTCGTAATCACAGCGTTTTATCTAAACAAAATAAAATGAAAGGACCAATGAGAAGTTATTATGACGAGGAAGGAGATTTTCTTGAAATCTCCGTCGGCGAACCTACAGAATGTTATGCGGAAGAAGTCGAACCAGGAATATTTATAAGATTTGACAAAAAAAATAATCAAGTCAAAAGCATCGGAGTTTTAGATTTTAAGCAAAGAGCAAGAACTCTTCAGGAAATCATTCTTAATTTGCCGTTAAAAATTGACTTTGAAGCCATGTAATTCTCAATAAAATGATAAACGACGAAAGCACATACGATATATACTATGACAAAGAAGGAGATTTCTTAGAAGTATCATTCGGAGAACCCGCAACCGAGGGAACAACCGAAGAAGTCGAACAGGGAATATTTGTAACAAGAGATATAACAACAAACCAGATAAAAAATATAGGAATACTTGATTTTAGGACTAGAGTCCAAATACTTAGAAAAATACTGAAGCAGTTCAATTTAAATCTTCCTCTGGAAATTTCTTTTTATAATTAATTGAGCAGTGAATTATTCAGACTTATAGAAAACCTTTAAAAACCATCTCTCTCATTAATTCACATGTTAAAATACAAGAAACCTCGAACAAAAGGAAAATTTTCTTTCACAAGATATTTCCAGAAATTCAAAGAAGGAGACAAAGTAGCTGTGGCTAAAGAACTCAGTATTCCGTTTCCGTATTCAAAAAGATTGCAGGGAAGAACTGGAACAGTCCTCGCGAAAAAAGGCGCGACGTATTACGTCGAAATAAAAGACCTGAACAAGCCAAAGCGATATTTTATTAAACCAATTCACCTTAAGAAAATAGAGAACTAAAATGACAACTACAATAGGTAAAATGACAACCGCAACACAACCATCCAGAAATTTAAAGGAATGTATCGCAAATGCAGCAGTCCAAGGAGTTTTTGTCGATATAAACCTAACAGAAGCAGATGACGAAATTTATCGCACAAGCCATCCCGATAGAGCCTCCGAGTTATTACAATTCGCCGAATCAAGATTAAAAAGTATGAATCAATATATCGAAGAAGGAAGGAGAAAGCTAAACGAATCTACTCCTTTGCAAGACAGAACTAATTTAGAAAAACAAAGTAGTGAATATAACGACCATATGAAGAGCCTTCTCGCATATAAAGAGAAATTATCTCAGAGGCAAATTTAAAATGACAATCCTCGACAAAACCCCAGTCACACTCGCAGAAGTCAAAGAAAGAGTCAAAGACTTCGAAGAAAAACAAGTCCTGAAAGATTACCTGAAAAAATTCACAAAACTTTCAAAACCAAAAACAGAAGAACTAATCAAAGAAGTCCAAGCACTGAACAATATAAAATTTAGAGAAGAAAATATTATCAAGATAGCAGACTTTCTCCCCAAAACACGCGAAGAATTAAACAAGATTCTCACAGAAGTGAGTTTATCAGAAGAGGAGACAAATGCAGTACTCGCAGTCACAGGAAAATATTGAACATGACAGAAAAAGAAGAAAACGCGCTGATCTTAGATTACCTGCCTTACGGTTATCCAATGGAGAAAAGAACTTCTCCTTTAGCTCAAGCTATCGGGCTTAAAACTTTGGCTTTGCTGGAACTGGTTCCTCGAAGAGGAGTTACCCTGATGCCAAAAGAAAAAGTTTATATAGGCCCGGAAAAGAGAGATAAGATATACTACATAATCGGTAGGCTCCCACGAGAGAAGCTTACAGAAACAGCTAAGATCCAACTTCAGGAGTTCGTAGAACAGATTGTTGGGGAGCGCGAAAAAGAATTCATAGATTTCTTTAATAACGCTCAGGCAATCAACACAAGGTTGCACCAACTCGAGCTGCTTCCCGGATTTGGAAAAAAACACACGAGAGAACTCGTCGAAACGCGCGAACAGAAAAAATTCGAATCTTTCGACGACATTCGAGCCCGCGTGAAAAGCATTCCAGACCCGAAGAAGACAGTCGAAAAACGAATTCTGGAAGAACTGCTGGAACGACAAAGATTCAATTTGTTCGTTAAGTAAAATAGTTAGAATAGAAAATGACAAATCAACAAACGCAAATAGCACAAGAATGGAAAAGTATGAAAGAAATAGCAGATGCTTTAAGACAAGAGGGTTATAAAATTTCAAAGGGCAGAATTTGTTCTGCAATTGGCGAAGGAATCGGTAGGATAGACCCAGACAGGAGAGTTCATTTAGATTATATCGAGGGCATGAGTCTACGCGAATATAGCATGAGAAATATTCTTTATGGGTGGTGCACTAAGAGGAAAATAGAATGTGACGAAATTGCAACTATCGATGCAAGAAATGAACTTAATGCTATGAAGAGAGTTTCAATAGCTATTTTGGAGAGGTTAAGAGAATAAAATGGCGCAATACAGAATATACATCAATGAAAGAAATACAAAAGAAATGACAGCCCTATCCGCCGAACTAAGAAACGAGGGCGGAATTATTACTGATTTGGGTTTTGACAAATCTCGGGGAAGAGCATATTACGACGTTACTTTTTCAGAATCTCAAGCACCCAGAGAATTAATCGGAGAAAGGATAATTCCTTTAGAATAAATGGCAGAACAAACACAAATACAAATGAGCAGAGAAGAAACAGTATCTATCCTAGAAAGAGAAGGTTATACTCTCCAAGGAACCTGGATTTTTCGTCCTAATCAGGGAATGCTAGGACGTGGCTTGACTGAGGAAGGAATTGTGGAATTAAATTATTCCTATCTTGTTTCACTGAGTGATTTTGAAGAGTTAGATAGATTATATAAATTATGTAAAGACAGAGGAATTTCTGTTCGAGAAAAGTTAGATAAAGAAAGTCCAACGTACCGAGAAGTTAGTAAAGTTAGAGAGGTTCTATCCAGGTTGGAGCAGAAATAAAATGGCAGAAGATAAAAAACAACCAGAAGAAAGAACACTAAATGAAAAATCAGCAGAAAGAATTAGAAATCTTGTTCAAGCGGAGCCACATTATTACAAGGGGAAAAGATTATTTTATGTTATAGGAAGAAGAGATAAATTATCTAGTCATGATATTTACCATTTCCAAGATAGTACTATTGATTTGTGCGTAGATATTTCAGGAAGAGTTGCGTCGCTCCTTCGTGTTCGCGGCCCTTCAGCAGAAATTGAAAATGTAAGATACAAGGAATTTTTAGAATTATTTGAGGAGTCACTTTAAATGGCAGAAGACAAAAAACAACCAGAAGAAAAATCCAAGAAATCAATGAAGCTGGAAGAAAAACTAAAAGCAAAAGAAGAAAAGCAAAAGCAAAAAAGAGAAACGAAAGAAGAAGACTACGAATCATTAATCAGAATTTCATCCTACGACATTCCTGGCTCAAAAAATGTTTACACGGGACTGACGAGAATTAAGGGAGTTTCGTGGGCAATCTCCAACGCAGTTTGTCTTTCTCTAAAAATTCCGAGAAATAAAAAAATCTCAGAACTTTCCAAAGAAGACATAAAAAAAATTGAAGAATTTATAAAAAATCCGCCAATCAGGGATTTCCTGAAAAACAGGCGTACTGATTTGAAAACAGGAATCACAAGCCACGAAACAGGTTCAAGTTTAGACATGAAAAAAGATTTCGACATCAGAAGAATGAAAAAAATCAGAAGCTACAAAGGCATCAGGCACACATTAGGGCAGCCAGTCCGAGGGCAAAGAACTCGTTCGCACTTCAGAACCAAAGGAAAAGCAGTCGGCGTCCAAAGAGGCGCTGCAAAAGCCGCTCCGAAGAAGGAGGGCAAATGATTCCATCAAAATTTAACCAAATAAAAAAAAGATATTCTGAAGGTTTCTCCAACGGAAAAACAGACATCGCTAGAAATTATGTTAAGATTTACAACAACAGTGTAAGTTTGATTGGAAAAATTTTGGATGGAGCCGTTATGACAAGAAGACTTGCAAAATACGAGGCAGCTGCGGAGGCATTAGAATGATATCGCCTCGAAAATTCTTTGAAACTACAGACAGATTTTATCATAAATTCTTGAGAACTGATGAAGCAACCGCGCTCAATTACGCTAGGTTATATCTCAGCAAAACCTGCCCACTTGGCAGAGTTAAACTGGACAAAGCGCGTGCAAAATTTAAAGCAGCGTGCGAAGTTCTTGTTGACTTTCACAGGTATAGCGCTAAAGACTTAAAAGATAAATTAAGAGGAGCAGAAGAATGATAAGAAAGAAAAATAAATACTCAAGGCCAAGAAAAGCTTTTGAATTATTCAGGATAAAAGAAGAAAACGCCCTCGTCGAAAAATACGGTTTGAAAAATAAAAAAGAAATTTGGAAAACTCTCGCGAAAGTAAATTACTTTAGGGGAAGAGCCAAAGCACTTGCAAAATTGCCGCTTGAAGAGCAGGAAGTTCTCTTCAATAAATTAAGAGCATTAGGACTAAAAACCAATACAACCGCAGATGTCTTGGGATTGAAAGTTGAAAACTTGCTAGAAAGAAGACTCCCAACAATCGTCGCAAAGAAAAAAATCGCGAATACAGTCAGGCACGCAAGGCAATTAATCGTCCACAAGAAAATATTGGTAAACGGAAAAGTCGTAAACTCGCCGAGCTATTTAGTTCATCTAGCAGAAGAAGATAATATCTCAATCAAGAAAAAAAATAAATCTCCAAAGCCAAAAACAGAAACACCCGTCGGAGAATCAGATGCGTCAGAATCAGAAAATAAGGAGATAGAACAATGAGCAAAAGAAAACCAGAAGTATTCGTGTACGCAAATCCGGAAAACCCAGACAGAGGAATTTCTTATTGCGGCAGAAGAAATAATGTAGTAACAGCAGGAAGTCTAAATATTTTTGACACCAGAAAAAACCCTATCCAAACAAGAATCACTGTCAACTCTCTCCAGAATCATCTCGATGAGGGATATGATTTATTCTTTGATATAAATCCTGTAACCCGCTCTCCTTCGCCAATAAATCCAGCAATCAAAAAATACCTAGAATCTAAATTATTGTACAGGAGAATCTAAAAATGACAGATAAAACCCACATAGAAAAAGAAAAAGATCTTCGCTCGCCGCAGCGAGTACCCGAGCAAGAGCGAGTCGAAGACGAAGTAATAGTAAAAGAAATAGACAAATCAGAATTCCAAAAAGAATCAAAACAAAGAAAAGAGGAAAAAATTGGAATCGCCTACGTTTTAAGCACTTCAAACAACACAATCGTTCACATAACAGACATGGCTGGCAATACAATCTCGAGAGTTTCAGGCGGAATGGTGACTAAGCACGCAAGAATGAAATCAAATCCGACAATCGCAATGTTCGTCGCTAAAAAAGTAGCAGAAAGAGCAAGAGACTTAGGATTCACAAGCCTTTATGTTAGAATGAAAGGCAGAACCGGCGACACAACAGGCCCCGGAGCTCACGCCGCAGTCAAAGCATTAAGCAAGGAAGGTTTCAATATAATCAATATACTCGACGCAACCAAATTCCCCCGGGGCGGGCCGAAGAAAAAAGGAGGCCGAAGAGGACGAAGGGTCTAAACCGAAGACTCGGAGTTCGATTCTGTCTAAATCTATTTTTTTTAAATGAAAAAGATAAGAATAATCTCAGTTGATTTTCAAAAAGATTTTAGTGATAAAAAAGGCAAACATTACAAACCCAGAAAAAATGTTGACTTTGTTAAAAATAATTTAGTTCATTATTTAAGAGAACATAATATAAAAGTAGCTGAGATAATCTCTGATTATCGTTTACCAAGACCTGCTGATTCAGATGATAGTTGCAGAGCAGGAGAGTGGGGTTATGAATCTGAGATTCCAGAAGATATCAAATTAAAACCTGTTTGGGTTAAGTGTATGAATTCTCCAGTCTGGATAAGAGCAAATATTGGAAACCCGAATAAAAATCCAGGATTACCTTATCAAGAGCCCAAAGCATTTACAAAATGGTTAAATAAAACAGTTGGAAAGCCAGATAGTTTAGATGCTGTTGTTCTTATAGGATTAACTTCAGATTGTTGTATTTTTTGTACTGCTCAAGAGTTGAATTGGAGAGGTTATAATGTAAAAGTTCTTGCTGAAGGAGTCGGAACATATTCTGGAAATGAGAAAGAAAAAGAAATGATTTTAACTAATCCGCCATTTACTAATTGGGCTGAGAGAATATCATGGAAGAATTTACAAAAAGTGTTAAAATAAAAAAATCCCTCCAAAAAGAGCAAATATGATAAACTCATTTAAACCGTAAATATTAATAACAGAATTTATTTCTATAGTCAATGGGTAATTACGAGGTATTTGCGACGGACACATTCAAAAAAGTTTATTCAGCTCTCGACGGAAGCGAAAAGCAATGGATAGACAAGACAAAAGAAAACCTCAAGGAAAATCCGACAGGAAAAATTCTTCAGTTTCAATGGTTCCGCGAGAAAAAATTTAATAATAAAAGATTGTTCTATTTAATCGACGAAGAAAATAAGAAAATACTTTTCGTCGGTTTTGCAACAAAAAAAGAACAGCAAAAAATTATAGATTTTGTTGTAGAAAACAATAAAGAATTATTTGAATTATTAAAAAATCTTAGAACTTACTAACTCTTCCTTTTCTCATATCATCTAAACTTAATCCCAACTGGACAATTGCATCATCTGCTATTTTTTCTTTCTTTTTCAATCTAACATATTCACCTGTCGTTATTGTGATAAATCCTTCATTCATGCCAAACGGCAATTTTCTTATTATTCCTTGTTCCATAAAATATATTCTAATAACAAGTTTAAATAATTTGTGTTTCCGAAATCTTTTCATCATGTCGTATCCGATAATTATTTCCTAACGACAAATTAAACTGTTTCTTTATTTTCATTCTTTTCTCCTTTTCCTTTCAAATGCCTGTGCTGGAGTTTC
>JAGVXA010000007.1 GCA_018304025.1 Candidatus Pacearchaeota archaeon
CTTCGGCTTTCAGCCGTAGAGTCTCCAAGAGACTCTTTTTTGTGAATTTCATAGGCTGATATAAATCAGCGTTGAGAACTAATTTTCGGATACCACACAGTTCAATCGCACAACAACATTTAAAAACCTAAATTCTCATCTCATTTTAATTAAACCTATGATGTTTAACACGGAGGTCAAATGGACTTCTACAACACTGTCGAAAAAGCAAAAAAAACCGGAAAAATAGAGAAAGGGACAAATGAAGTCACCAAGGCGATTGAGTTGGGCACAGCCAAGCTCGTCGTCTACGCAGCAGACGTTCAGCCAAAAGAAATTGTCCAGCATTTGCCGATAATCTGCAGAGAAAAAAACATTCCCTGCCAGGAAGTTGAATCAAAGCAAAAATTAGGGTTGGCAGCAGGAATTCCTGTCAGCACAGCGTCAGTCGCAATAATCGAAGCAGGCGACGCAGCCGGCGACATCGTTCAATTAAATAAGAAGAAATAAAATGAAAGAAGCAATAACAGCAGGCGTCTGTTCAAAATCCGGTATTTTTTCTATAAATGGAAAACTCTGCGATTATTATATCAAACGAACTCATTTTTGCAACGTCGGAGAAGGACTTTGCATGCACGAGGGAATTCCAGACGATTGCGGCATAGTAAAGTCTTACGAACATAAACTTCAAATCGGTCTCGCGCGCCCAAAAACATTTGAAGAAAGATACGGAGAAAATTGGAGAAGAGAGGTAGAAGAATAAAATGGCAAAAGACCAGAGAACAAAAGACAAATCAGCAGAAGGAAGCGGAATCAGAATGTCTTCGCAGGAATCAGTCAACGCTTTAGTCGAGCAATTCATCGGAAGGACAGGCGCAAGAGGCGAAGTCACGCAGGTAAAAGCAAAAATTCTTTCAGGCAGAAATGAAGGGCGCTCGATGCGAAGAAACGTCAAGGGCCCCGTGAAAGTCGGCGATTTAATTACATTGAGAGAAACAGAAATCGAAGCCCGAAGAATAAAAGGGCGGGACGGGCATTAAATGGTAAAAATAAAAAAACCCGCACAGCAAAGAGACGAAGTAATAGAATCTGCAAGACAAATCATAGAATATAATCAAATAGCTAGAAAATATCTTGGAAAGATTATGGAAAATGGACAGCGTTTTTCAACAAACGAACTCGCTCTAGGTTTTATTTCAATTATGTCTGAAGACGGAACGCGGGGTTATATTATTGTAGACAGTTCAGATGATTATAAAGAAAAAGCAAAAGTAATGTCAATAAGAGTTTTTGAGGATAGAGACATCGTAAGAGAATTCGTAGATAACGATGCTCATTTAGCAGGATTTTCCTGGAGGAAAATCTAATGGTCAAATGCACATTCTGCGGGCACGACGAATCACCGCATACCGGACTTCACCTCATAACAAATAAAGGCGAAACAAAATATTTCTGCTCAAGAAAATGCAGGGTCAGCGCATTAAAATTAAAAAGAGACAAGCGAAAGTTGAAATGGACAGAATCTTTCCGCGAAGCTAGGGAAAAAGCCCGCGCAAAATAATTCTTCCAATAAGCCCAGAAAGATTTTTAAACGGTTCTTCTATCACAAAAACATGGGAAAATTTGAAAAAATGTTAAGAAAAAATTTAGCAGAAAATCATTGTATAAGAAAAAACGCGCTGGAAATCTTAGCAGGCGGAAAGAAATTAGAATCGATAGAGGAAAAGATATTTGAAGGATTTGCAGAAATTGGATTCTTTAAGCTATACGCAGACGCTTTTTCAATAGATGAAAAAGGAATTTTAATCTCTGGTCATGGAGGAGAAGGAAAAACGCAAATCTCAAATTTTTTTCAAAGAGATATACCGGCCAGGTACAAGCGCTTGGGCCAGGACGATGTGTATCTTTTCGCTGACAATGAGAATGAACCTGCATTGCTTCAGATTCCAGAAGATAAAGGCTCTTCGTTTCAAGATATAATGGAATTAGTTTCAGATGGAGATGAGCAATTCAGCCCATTAACTCTTTGGGTTCATTTAACTTCATCATTCAACGAAAACCAAGAGGATGAAAGAGTCGTAATTCCTGAAGCCTCTAAAATAAATGCCCTCCAAGTAATTGGAAGTGCATATCCTTCTTTAAAGATTGAAAAATTATTAAAAGAAAGGATGACAAATGTTCCTTTTTTTAATATGAGGAAGCCACATGGCTACGAAACAGACGAATCCGTCCCAAAAATTACGTTTCCTCGAAGTTATGAAGAATATCAAGAAAATTTAAGAAAACGATATGAAAAAGACGTAACGAGAACTGCAAAAGCTATCGAAAGATTGATTGCCGGCAAGACTTCACGATTTTCTTTCTAATTTTAAAAAACTTGAAAAATAAATGTCAAAATTCCCTCAAAATTTCATTTTATCGTCGGTAAAACACCAGAAAGATTTATAAACCAAGATTAATTTTATACCCTATACCATCTTCTAAAATGGATAATAAAACACCAAGTAAAGATTCGTACGACTCAAAAAGCATCAAAGTTCTTGAAGGACTTGAAGGCGTCAGGCTGAGACCTGCAATGTATATCGGAAGCACAAGCAAGCAGGGGCTCCACCATCTGGTTTACGAAGCTGTTGACAATGCAGTTGACGAAGCAATGGCAGGTTTCTGCAAAAATATAGATGTAACGCTAAAAAAAGATGGTTCAGTGGAAGTAAAAGACGACGGCCGAGGAATTCCAGTAGATCCACACCCGGTTTACAAAATACCAGCATTAGAAGTAGTCATCACAAAACTTCACGCAGGCGGAAAATTCGACAAGGGCTCTTACGCAATTTCAGGCGGGCTTCATGGAGTCGGAATTTCAGTAGTCGCAGCCCTTTCAAAAAAATTAAAGGCAGTTGTCAAAAGAGACGGAAAAATTTACCAGCAGGAATACACAATCGGAAAAACAGACTACAAATTAAAAGTAACCGGTTCATGCCCGAAGGACGAAACAGGAACCGAAATAACTTTCTATCCAGACGAAACAATTTTCTCAACAACTCAGTTTGATTTTTCAATTCTCCAAACTCGATTCAGAGAAATCGCATTTCTGAACAAGGGCGTGAAAATAACATTAAGAGACGAAGCAACTGAAAAAAAAGAAGTATTCTGCTACGAGGGCGGAGTAATAGAGTTCGTCAAATGGGTAAACAAATCAAAGGAAGTTATCCACACAAAACCAATCTACTTCTTAAAAGAAGAATCAGGAATAATCGTGGAATGCGCGATACAATATAACGTCGGTTATCAGGAAAATGTTTTGGGATTTGTAAACACAATCAATACAGTTGAGGGCGGAACACACGTCGCAGGATTTCGAACAGCGCTGACAAGAGCTTTAAACGATTACGCAAACAAGAACAAATTAATCAAAGACGAAAACTTGACAGGCGACGACGTCAGAGAAGGATTGACAGCAGTTATTTCTGTAAAAGTTCCAGAGCCGCAATTCGAGGGGCAGACAAAAACAAAATTAGGAAACAGCGAGGTAAAAGGAATCGTTGATTCAGCGTCAATGTCTTCTCTGCAGGAATTTTTGGAAGAAAATCCAGCAATAGCAAGAAAAATAATCACAAAATCTCTAGAAGCCCAGAGAGCAAGAACAGCAGCAAAGAAAGCAAAAGATTTGATAAGGAGAAAAACAGCTTTCGGCGGAGCAGGACTTCCAGGAAAATTAGCAGAATGTTCAAAAAGAAAAGCAGAAGACACAGAATTATATATTGTCGAGGGAGATTCTGCCGGAGGTTCAGCAAAACAGGCAAGAAACCGTGACAATCAGGCAATCCTGCCGCTGCGCGGTAAAATATTAAATGTCGAAAAAGCAAATCCTTCAAAAGCATTATCTTCCGAAGAAATAGCAAATTTAATTACAGCGATAGGAACAGGAGTCGGAGACCAATACGACCAGGAAAAACTAAGGTATTCAAAAATTATAATCATGACAGATGCAGATGTCGACGGCGCGCACATTTCATGTCTGATGATGACTTTCTTTTTCAGGTTCATGCCGGACTTGATTAAAAACGGAAACGTTTATCTCGCAGTCCCGCCGCTGTACAGAATAAGAAAAAGAAAAACACATTACGTCTATTCTGACGACGAATTAAAAAAACTAACCTCCAAACTCGGGGACAAAGTTGATGTTCAAAGATTCAAAGGTTTAGGAGAAATGAACCCTGAGCAGTTGTGGGAAACTACAATGGATCCAAAAACAAGATTGTTAAAAAGAGTAACAATCGAAGATGCGACAACAGCAGAAGAAACATTTTCTAAATTAATGGGCGACGACGTCGAGGAAAGAAGGCAGTTCATCGCCGAGCACGCTCACGAAGCGGAGATTGATGTTTAAAATGGCGCTGAAAGAAGTAACTGACAAAAAACTTGAAGAACAACTCGAAGAAGAAGAAGCGATAGCAGAACTCCGAGATAGATTTACAACACTTCAAGTATTTGAAGACGGGGGAGAACGAATACGAGATAATGTGAACGGCATGGTGATAGATATTTGCCCATATTGCAAAGTTGGAGATTGTTTTCGTGAGTCAATAGATGCACAAAACTGCCCGTCTGATTACAAAACTTGTAGCAAATATTCTTCACTCCAACAAAATAGAACAGGAGAACTAAAATGACACCAAAACAAATAGACGAGGACATAGTAGACGAAGAAGCAGAAATCGAAGAAAGAGAAAGAAGAGTAAAATCCCAGATTGGCTCAGAAGAAGGAGTCGAAGGCGCGGAAATCGTCGAGGAAATGGAAAAGAAATTCATCGACTACGCAATGTCTGTTATAGTAGACAGAGCACTTCCCTCAATTGAAGACGGATTAAAACCAGTCCACAGAAGAATTCTCTATGCAATGCATTCAATTGGACTGGACTCTTCAAAGCCGACAAAAAAATCAGCAGCTGTCGTCGGTGAAGTGCTCGGAAAATATCATCCTCACGGAGACCTTTCTGTTTATAACGCGATGGTAAGAATGGCGCAGGAATTTTCTTTAAGATATCCTTTAGTTTACGGGCAGGGAAACTTTGGTTCAATGGACGGCGACTCAGCAGCAGCAATGCGTTATACAGAGGCAAAATTATCCAAGATATCAAAAGAATTATTGGAAGACATTGAAAAAGAAACAGTGAAAATGAATCCTAATTTTGACAACTCCCAGAAAGAGCCCGAGACTCTTCCGGCAAAACTACCTAATCTTCTATTGAACGGCGCGACAGGTATTGCCGTCGGTATGGCAACAAATATTCCTCCGCACAACTTGACAGAAGTCTGCGACGCAATTATCGCGTACATAAAAAAACCAGATATTACAATAAGCGAATTAACAGAAGTGATTACAGGCCCAGACTTCCCGACAGGCGGAACAATTTCAGGCTCCGGAATCAAGGAAATGTACGAGACAGGCAAAGGCAAGATAATTATGCGCGCAAAATCAAAAATCGAAGAATCAAAAGGAAAAGAAGCGATCATAATCACGGAAATTCCTTACATGGTTAACAAGTCAGAGTTAGTAAAAGACATCGCTAAGCTCGCAACTGAAAAAAAACTTCCCGACGTTTCAGATTTAAGAGACGAATCTTCCAAGAAAGGAGTCAGAATAGTTATAGAGTTAAGAAAAGGGGCGACTTCAAAATATACTCTAAACAAGCTTTACAAGCTGACAAGACTGCAGACTAATTTTGACGCGAATATCCTTGCCCTCGTCGGAAAAAAACCAAAAACTCTGAATCTAAAGCAGGTCTTGGAAGAATACGTAAACTACAGAAAAATAATTGTGACTAAGCGTTCTAAATTCGAGCTGAAAAAAGCCGAGGACAGGTTAGAAATTGTTCTTGGCTTGCTGATGGCCTTAAAGCAAATTGACGAGATAGTCAACTTCATCAAGAAATCCGAGACAGCAAAAGAAGCCCACGAAGGTTTGATGAGCAAATTCAAATTCACAGACCGGCAGTCCAAGGCGATTCTTGAAACAAAACTCCAGCAATTAACAAGCATGGAGTCGCAGAAATTAAAAGACGAAGAAAAGAAATTGAGAGAAACAATTCTGGAGCTTAAAAAAATTCTAAGCAGCGTCGAAGAAATATTGAGAGTTATCCGCGAAGAAGTTGCGCAAATCAAAAAAGATTACGGCGACGAGAGAAGAACAAAAGTTATCAAGAAAGTAGAAGAGTTGTCTGAAACAGACCTGATAGAAAAGAAAGAGGTTGTGGTAATGAGAACCGACGGCGGCTACATAAAAAGGATGGACATTAAGACTTACAAAGAGCAAAAGCGCGGCGGCTCCGGCGTCACAGGCACAGGGCTTAAAGACGAAGACTTCGTAAGGCAGTTAATAACTTGTTCAACTCACGACTATTTGCTGTTCTTCACCACAAGAGGAAGAGTTTACTGGCTAAAGGCAAACGACATTCCAGCAGCAGAAAGGCAGAGCAAGGGAAGAGCAATCGCAAATCTTTTGTCGCTAAGAGACGAATCAATCGCAAACGTTCTGGCATTAAAAGATTTCGAGCAGGATTATTTTATGTTCGTGACTAAATTAGGAATCGTCAAAAAATTGCCTCTAAAAGATTTGTCAAAACCGCGGGCAACAGGAGTAAGAACAATCAATCTTCCTCTCGATAACTCCGACAATTTAATCAACGTGAAAAGAGTTTCAGACAAGCAGGAAGTTTTGTTAATCACAAAGAAAGGGCAGGCAATAAGATTCAACTCAAACGACGTGCGTTCAATGGGCCGCGCATCTTACGGAGTTAAAGGAATAGATTTGGCGAAAGGAGACGAAGTCGTTTCAATTGAAGCCCTTCCGTTAGATTTGAAAACAACAATCTTGACAGTAACATCAAAAGGATACGGAAAACGTTCTGAGTTAGACGCTTACAGAAAAACATCAAGAGCAGGAAAGGGAGTCATCAATTTGAAAGTCACAGACAAAACAGGAACAGTCGTGTCTTCCCGCTCAGTCAGCGACGCAGATTCTATAATTATAACGACGATAAAAGGAATGGCTTTGCGCACAACAATGAAACAGCTGAGAGTCATGGGCAGGGCAACTCAAGGCGTAAGAATTGTAAAATTAAAAGAAGGCGATAAAATCGCGGATATAGTCAAGATACCAACGAGCGAAGTTCAGATGAATCAGACAGAATTAGAAATCTAAAATTAAAGTCCCTTCTGTCCTAACTCTTTCACAGCATAATCTTTCAATTCCTTCCCAGTCTTCAAATTTAATTTTCTTTGCAAAATCTCCATTCACATCGCCGTCTTGTCCAAATAAAATATGTTCAACACCGTCCGTGTAAATCACAGCAACATCTCTTGGTTTTTTCTCCCACATTCCCGTTCTAACATAACACATTGCATTTTCTTCACCAGTCAAAACTCCAAAAGAATATTCTTCAGATGGATTATTTCTAAACTCGCTTCTAATTATTCTTCTTGCTTCAGCATCTTTCCAAGTCAAGCCCTTCAATTTTTCACTTGCCCAAATATATTTATCTTTTGTAGAAGGCCCGTCGTTTTGAGTTCTATTTTTTAAATTTCCTTTCCAGTCAAACAAAGCAGCGCCAGAATCGCAGATGTAACCCCAAGAAACTATTTGCGGAAAAGGCTTGGCGATGCAAGCAGCAGTACATCCAGGAAAATCATTTACTAAGTAATCTGGTTTAGGAATATACTTCTCTTGCCAGCTTTTTATTTCTTTATTTCCAAACCTAATGCTTTCTCTCATTGTTGCGTTATTCATTACATTATTTCTGCACATCTCTTCTACAAAATTGACTGCAAAAATATCAGCAGCAATGGCAGCAGGACTTGGTTTTGGATAATACCGAAGAGCATTTAATGCACTCCTTAAATTTTTTTGAAGAGGCTCTCCATTCTTGCAGTCTCTTGTAACGCCGTCAGCAACAGCAAAGACAGTTTCTGCAGAATTAACATGAAAAGAATCTTCATGCGGAAGCCTCAGCAAATCCATCTTCCAGTTTCTCGCTGTTATTACTTTGCTCATAATAACTCTTGTTAAAACGCGCTATTTAAAATTTACTTAATTACCAGTCATAATAATAATTTCTATACGAAGAACCATAATATCCTCTGTTTCCATAACCACCATATCTGTAATTATTATAGTCAGGATATTCTCTCACAGTTTTAACATAATTCGTCGTCGTCTCCCAACCCCCATAGCCAACATATCTCGAACTTGTTAATTTGTCATAGTCAACGATTTTAGCGTAGCCGCTCCCATAACGCCCTCCGGATTCTCGTTCAGAATGATAGCTGTATCTGTCGTAATAGTCATTATAACCTCTGTTATAATAATCTCCGTAACCTCTGTCGTAATAATTGTAAAGAGAACCATGCGCAGAAACTAAGTAAGACAAAAATAAAAGTAAAAAAATTCCAAGTGCTCCAATCGCAATTTGTTTTCGAATCATTTTACCACCCAGACATCTTCATATAAGAATTTCCTCTGTACCCATTATAATGGTTCTGCCTCTGATAAGCCATCTGGTTTGGATAAATCAAATAATCTCCGTAATTCATTGAATCATCACTCTTTCCGTAAACATCAGCGTAAGTTGTCGTTTGATAAAATTGAATTCTCTCCGCAGGCTTTTTGTAAGAAATCTCAATAATTTCAAGCCTCTCGCCGCAAGTGTAAAATTTAACATCTTCTCTTGAATTATATCTGTCGTAGCTAATCCGCGCAGAAGCAAATCCAGACATAACTAACAAGAAAAGAATTCCAGCCCCAAACAAAAACAATTTTTTATCCATCAATCTCTCAGTCTGAAGAATTATATAAAGATTTAGTTAGTCCGATATAATACTAATATCTCCAGTTAAAATACCCTTTTTCAGAATCATAAACCGGCGCGTAATAATCATCCCCGTAATCTAAATTATTGTAAGCTGGCTTGTATCTCCAGTTTGTCGAAGTTGCGTCATCCTCTCCATCCCAACCGTACAATTCTCCCGTCGTGGAATAATAAGTTGCATATTTCCAGTCATTGTATTCTTCAGAAACATCTCTAATCGCTGTCCTCGCTTTCCTTCTGTACTGGCAGTCATCGTCACAGCCATAATGCCATCTTCCGCCGGAATAATATCTCGAATAATAATTCGGATATCTATAGTTGTACCTCGGATAATCGTAATACCCGTAATCTGAATCTTGTCCTATTCGAACATACAAACCATAATCTCTCGGCTCGCAATCTCCGAAGTCATAGCAGTCGTCGTAATAAGTTCTGCGGGTCCAGTAAGCGTCAACACTTCCCAAAAGTGAAACTATCAAAATTCCCGCGAATATTCCCAAGATTATTTTTTTCTCCATGAAAAACCCACACCTGAAACATTTTTAAACCTATCTAACAAATCTACATTAGGCCCTAATTCGAAACTGAAATTTCGAAGTAGGGTGAATGAGCGTAGCGAATGAGCCCTAATCGTATAGTGGTTAGTACATGTCCCTGTCGCGGACAAGGCCCGAGTTCGATTCTCGGTTGGGGCGTCCTTAGTTTCTTAGAACGTACGGACTTCGAGGTTTAATAGGTATCGACGCTGTCTAAGAATAAAGATGGACATACACAACTACAAAAAAAGACTGGCGAGAACATTAGAGAATATAAAAAACTCTAAGATTTCAGCAAATAATAAGAAAGTTATTTTTAAGTTTCATGATAATTGTTTTACCGAAGGATTAAGCGTTTGTAAAATAGAAAGATATCTTTACGACTTGCAGAGATTTGCAGGCATGTTAAAAAAAGATTTGTTGAAGTCAAATAAGGACGATATAAAACAAGTTGTAGCGCAGATTGAAAAGAAAGAATGGAGCCCGCACTCTAAACATACTTTCAAGGTAATGATTAGAAAATTCTATAAGAGCATAGAAGGGCCGGAAGAAAAAGGAGTTTATCCGGAAAGAATCAGGTGGCTTCATTCTAATGTTAAGTACAGCAGTCTAAAACTTCCCGGCGAATTAATCACAGAGGACGATGTTCAAAAGATGATAACTTCTACTAATAATCTTAGAGATAGAGCACTTGTTGCTATCTTGTTTGAATCTGGCTGCAGAATAGGGGAGATAGGTAATTTGAAAATTAAGGATATTACTTTTGATGAATATGGAATGAAAATTAATGTTTCTGGAAAGACCGGAGGGAGAAGAGTAAGATTAGTCAATTCTGTTCCCTACTTGCAGGCGTGGATTAACATTCATCCTGAAAATCAAAATCCCGATAGTTACATATGGATAGGCAGAGATACCCGCGAGCTCTTGAATTATGCAACCTTCGCTTATATTCCCAAACATATGGCGGAGCTTGCAGGAATAAAAAAAAGAATACATCCGCATTTATTTAGGCACAGCAGAGCCACTGTCTTAGCTAAACATCTTACAGAAGCGCAGATGAAAGATTATCTCGGCTGGACTCAGTCTTCTAAAATGGCTGGAGTTTATGTTCACATGTCTGGGAGAGATACTGATGATGCAATTTTAAAATTAAACGGCGTTAAGATTGACGAAGATAAAAAAGAAGAATTGAAACTCAAACCGAAACCCTGTTTGAGATGCAAAACAATTAATGAAGCGACAAATAAGTTTTGTAAATTGTGCGGCTTAATTTTAAATCAAGAAGAAGCTGATAGAATTATTAGCGATGATTTGAAACGCAAGAATATCGACGGAGTTATGGAGAGAATTGTCGATGATCCTGATTTTCGTCGTCTTCTGGCGGAAAAATTAAACGGGAAGGTTTACCTTCCTCACGATTCGCAATGTTAGCCAGCATTCTACCAAAGCGAGTATCCAATAACGGAACAAACAGTGCCTTCTTTTTCTCATGTTTTAATGCATACTTTTTGTTTTGTCTCATTCTGTCTTGTTTGTGTTTTCTTTCAACGCGACAATTTGGACAAAGTGTTGCAGTATTTCTGTAGGCAGCATATTTTTTTTTGCAATCTTTATTTTCACAGATTTTCATAAATCTAGCATTTCTAGGATTCATTGGCCCCATTATCAATCTAAGCACTCTTTTTTTATAAAACTATCTTTTACCATTCTCGAAGCTAAACCTAATTTACTGACGATTACATAACTTCGAGACTCGAAGTTAAGAAGCTATCGCAGATTATTTTTAAGCAAAAGATAATTAATTATTGGTATGGAGTTAAATTCTACTTGGGTTGATAAAATTGATGAAATGTTGAAAGAAATAAAAGAGAGCGAAAGGGCGAAACCGCCCCTTCAGGAGCCAAATGAAAAAGGAAATTCTAACTAATAAGTCTCGATTTGGCCTTTACAATCTGGCCTTAGAGAGAATAGACGAGTGCCAAACATCAACGGGGGGAATAGCTAGTTTTCCGGATGTCTTTGAAAAAATTTGTCGTTCATTCTCGATAAAGAAAAAAGAAGCGTGGGAGCTTCTTTTTATGCTTCGTGATTTTGGCATGATTGAAATTGTGCCATTCAAGGGAGTGATTGTAAAATGATTGCTGTTCTTGAAAACGAAGTCGAAGAGTTAATTAAAGAATATCCTGGAGCAGAAAAGGTAATTAGACGAGAAATTGAAGGGTGGCAGAGGTATTATATTACATCTCCTTTTCAGGAAAAAGAAAAAAAGATCTTCCTTCAATGCATCAAAAAACTTGTCACGTTTATCAATCAAGATTACAAAGAAGATAAGGAGATTAAGGAAACAAAAAAGAAGAAAAGGGATTTAGATATAGTTTATGACTCTGAGTTAAATAGTTTGGAGATTAATCAAGTCGAATGGATCATCGAGGGAATTATCCCTGAAAAATCAATTAGTTTTTTAGCTGGGAAGAGGGGAGTTTTCAAAAGTTTTATCTCTTTACTGATTAGCTATTGCGTTAGTAACGGCTTGGCTGTTTTTAATAAGTTTCCTTCTAAAAAATCAAAAATTTTATATTTGGACGAAGAAAATGGCCTCCCGCTAATCAAAGGAAGAGCAGACAAAATAAAAAACGGTCTAGACATTCAAAATAATTCTGATGTAGCCTACTCTTCTTTTGCTGGACTTAAGTTTGATTCTCCTTCTTCGATGACTGCTCTTGAGAAAGTCATACAGGAATTTAAGCCTAAGATTGTAATTGTTGATAGCTATAGAAGATTTGTAGGATTTGATGAAAACGACGCGGGAAAAGTTTCAAGTTTGTTTACGGACATTCTAAGGCCACTATCGGAAAAATATGGTGTAAGTTGGATTTTAGTTCATCATCTAAGAAAAGGGATGGCTGGGAGAAATCCCATTGACGATATGGACGAGATACGAGGAAGTTCTGATTTGGCAAACTATGCCGATACGATTTTAATTGTACAAAGAAACAGGGGAGCAGAGAATAACTTTATCCTTAAACAAGCAAAGTGCAGATATAAACAAGAGATGGCTCCTAAGGCAATAAACATTGATTGGGGAGAGGATATCTTGACAATGGACTGTGTAGGAGATGCAGAAGAGAATATCTATGCAGTTGAAGTATGCGCTAACATGATAATGAAATGGGCTGCAGAAACTGAGAAGACATCCTTTAATAGAATGGAGGCTTTAGATGCTATGAAATCGCAGAAACAATCTAAGCCGACAGTTGAGAGAGCTTTAAGGATGTTGTTAGACAATCAAAAACTAATAAAACCAAAAAGGGGAATCTACGAGCTTAATCCGGATTACAAGAAAGAAGAAAAGAAAGCATCAGAGCCTCAAAAACCTCTTGATGCTTTTGAAGCTAAAGAAGATAAGACATCAGAAGCATCTAATTATAATATAGAGGTTATCAAGATTGATGGAACGGATTTTGTAAAAGTAACATAAAAGAAGACCTTTACTTTCGACTCTGTTTTGCCTTGCAAAACAGAGGAAAGTAGAGCATTTAAACCTCGTCTATCGCCTTAAATTGCGTGAGTTTGGCGATAGCCTCGCTTACAGCAACGCAAACCGCAAAACCTCACGTGCAGTAGCATTCGCACAATATCATTGTGCAAACTTTTGCTTGCGCAAAAGCGTGGCTTTTGCTTTCAATATCCAAAAGAAATGCTTTGAGTTCTTCGCCCAAGACTGTCTTGGGCAAACTTTTGGATATTGAATTTGCGTAAACGCCGCCGAATACTCGGCGGAGTTGCTGCTGTAAGAATTGAGCGGAGAAATTGAACAAAGAATGGAACGAAGCGGAATGAGTGCGTGAAATTTCGTAGCGGGGAGTGTTATCTTGCGTGAGTTTATGTTTATTTTTTTAAACAACCCTCTAACTCCCTTTAGAAGGGAGGATATTTTAGGAAAGCTACGCTTTCTTATCACCGAGACAACTGCGTTTTCTCGGAACTCTTTCCTTGTTAGCTTAATCGGTGCCACCCTCACCCCTAACCCCTCTCCCTCGAGGGAGAGGGGAATTAGAAGTTATCTCTTGTTGAAGCCCGCAAAAATAATCGCTAGAACTAAACAGATTCCAATTAATCCGCCGAGTACCCAGCCAAAAACGCTACTGAATGCGCCAATTATTTGTGCTGCAGCTCCAGTAACAAGCAATATGATTGCCATCACTATTGCTATTACTATTCCTTGTGTATTTGACATTTTGTTGCCTCCATTTTTATTTTTCTCTTTTTTTTACAGGAAGGCTAGAATTGTAAGAAGTCTTCCTAACTTCTTTTTTTCATGATTTCCAATCTTAATCTTGTTATATACATATTATTGCAGTTGATTATCTCGTCGTATTTATTACAAACTACGACAGTTATAGAACAATTAAATAGATTATTTGCGCAATTTAGAGAAATAAATAAATAAATAACCGTGGAGTCGAGAAAAATTTTTTCATAAAATTATTTTAATTATAGGTTAATAGATAAGCCATACCTTAAATAAAAATTCGTTTAATATCCTATAAGGAAACATATACCAAAAGGTTTAAATAGTTAACATAGAAAGTTATAGCATGAAAACAATAAGTAGAAATATAATATCTTGTCCGTTGTATTATAGAATCGTCGTTGGAGGCGCTGATTAACATGTCTCTTTTTTCTTCTAGTGAAAATCGAGTAAAGTGTGGAAAATGCGGAACAGAATTTGATTTAAATAAAAATCAAGATAGCTGCCCTCTTTGTGGATTTGGCCGTTCTCAGCCAATCGATATTCTTTCTAACAAAGAATTTCAACAGGAAGAATCCAGCCACGAGAAAGATTTATTATCAATACCTCCACAGCTCAAACTCTCTAAAGGAAATATAAACGCTGGTGGCGGGCGTAATAAGATAGGGTCATGGGGAATGTTTAATGACTATTTCTCAGGAAAATTTCTACTCAGAATAAATGCCAACCTTATGCATGAAAAGAAAGTTGAATTTGTTTCGTTGCATGAACTAATCGAAAACGCTAAAGTAATAATCTCTAAGCGCGGTCTAAAAAAAATGAAAGGATTTCCTAACGACATTAAAACCGAGTCTTCAGTTAACAGGCTAGTCAACCATTTTTTAGTTGAGTTCTACAATATGGGATTATTTGATGTACAATCAAAAAGTCCAATAAAAAAGAAGAGCATCTGGAATGAATCTTGGGAAAATATTCTAGTCAGACCAACAAGCGAGGGACTTGAGTTCGCAAAATTAAAAAACAAAATATTCGACGAGAAGGCAGCGCCTATAAAAGACAACCAAATTTTAACGAACGAAGAAAGACAATGGCTTATCAATTATTTAAAGAATATAGAGAAATATAATTTCAAAGAGTATAGTTTGCTAAAAGAAATCGCTTCGTTTATCCAAAAAGGCAATAATGGAAATAACGATTTGCGGGAATGGTTCAAGAAGAATCCAATATTTGTGTCTTATGTTAAAGAATGGAGTTCAAAGTCTGACGACGACAAGGAATTTGAAAAACAGTTGTCAAATCTTTCACAAACATACGGCAGCGGAAAGATATCTCTTTTGCGGGAGCTGGGCGTTATAAGCAATAAAAGAAACGATTATAAGGTGATAGGGGAATTGAAATGAAAACCTTAAAACTCCAAAAAGAAAAAATCTCTGTTAATAGAGAATTAATAAAAAAATTTGGAGAAGCAGTGTACTTCTGCCCCGAAGTTGAATCAGTGAATATTGAAATTAAATTCAAGGATGGCAGCAATATTGGGTTTAATCGAGAAGAAATGGAAGATAGATTTCATAAAATCGTCGAGGAGGATGAAGAATGAATGAAGAATCAATAAACGAAGATTATGTAACAACGCCACAGAATGATAGAGAACAAATAAACCAAATTGCTAGAGAGTATGAGGGCGAACCTGCTAAAGGCTTAGCTCATGGGTTGCAAAAAGACGCAATACAAAATGGAATTGGAGCCAGAATCTCGGAGAACGAAATAGATTCTTATAAAAATTGGTCTTTCCATTTCAAACTTTTTAAAATAGGAGATAAATATGCGCTATCATTTTGGGATGCGGGGACAACTGGTCTCACAGGAAGTATACTCTCAGTGGGGGAAATATCTCGTTGGTCAGCTGAAAGCAAGCTGAAAGCCAACCAACGTCTTAGTAGATTCCTAACAAGATTTGATTCAGGTGGCAACTCCGGACCAGGAAGTTTTGGTAGAGGCAAATTAATTTTTCATGCTGCATCGAATGATTCGGCAATACTTTGTGATACCTTAAGATATGATGATAAAAAATATTTGGCATTTGAAAGAAAATTAAGAGGCCATGCCTTAACGCAAAGTCAAATGCCCTTCGAGGGAAAAGAGGCATTAGAACTTATAGTTCGTGTTACACAGGAGGCTCTAGAACCCCTTAAAGTTCCAGGAACGAGGATTACAATTCTTGATTTAAGAGAGGAAATTACAAACGCAATTAAAAATTCGTTTGATGAGGATCATCCAGAAGTTATGAATGATTTTTCTCAATCTTTTGCAAAAATGATTGAAGAAACTTGGTGGGAGATTTTAGATAAGTTCAACGCTAAAATATATATTGAGTTTGACGGAAAAACAAAGCAGGTAACATTAGGTGAACCATTAAAGTCTATAGCATGTATGGACGATAAAAAAAATGGCTGGAAAGTATACAGAAAAACACACGTTCCAGTGGTCGTTCAAGATACTACGTATTACATTAAAGAGATCAAGCTTATCCTTTCTCCAACCCCCCTGGATGAGAATATAAGAAGTATTTGGGTGCAAAGGAAGAAGATGAAAATAGGCGACGTTAAGGGCGCGATGCCCCACCATACTATCTTTAAGCAAGTTGCAGGTTATGTCCTTTTGGAAAAAGAACTTGAAGATGAGATAGAAAAAAGCGAGAATCCAACCCATTATAGTTTTAATTTTCATCATCGCGCCCCAAATCAAATAAAGCAAACAATCAATAACCACTTGCAGCAGTTTCAAGAAGCTCTTGGTATTAGAACAGTTAGTGATGAAAAGCAAGCTCAGCAGGACATGCAGGAAATAATGAAAGAGATCAATCCATTAGCTCAAAAACTTGGTCTTGTAACTGGATTATTCCAAGGTCCAGAGCAGGATAAAGTCGAGCTAATTATAAAATCTTTCAAATTACCCCAGATTAATTCAAAACGAGTAGATTTTGAAGATAAAATTGGTCCAATAATCTACAAAATAAAAAATAATACTAATAGAAAACAAAAATTAGAATTTTTCTTGGCATTAGAGCAAAAAAAGAAAAAGGACCTTGTTCAAGAAGTTCATAATCAAACTATTACTTTAGAAGCTCATTCGTATGAGGAGATAGAATGCAAAGCATTCAAAATAGAAAATGATGAATTTGAGAGCCCAAGTTCGATAAAGATTATAGCAAAAGTCAACCAAAAAGATTCTGGAGAAAAATTATGTCAGGCATCTAGAACCTTATGGCTGGGCATGGAAGAACCGCCAACCACTAAAGAATTGTTTACTTTAGTCGCATACAAACCACTTTTTCCACGCGGGAAATCCACACGAGTTGAACTCAATGAAGCAATAAATAATATGCGATTTAAAATTTCAAATAAAACCCCTGTTGATGTCAAGATTAATTTTGATCTTTTAGCAAAAAAATCAAGTGATCAAACCATTATCAAAGAAATTAGATCTGAAAAAGACATTTTGCTTCAGGCTATGAGCGATTTTGAAATTGGAGTGGGGGCTTTACAAATAGTTGGTGAAAAGTTTAAGGCTGTAAATGATAGTCCGGCTAATCCTCAAGAAAGAAAATGCGAGATATATTTCAGTGCTAGACTTGCAGAAAATGTCCCTCAATTGAATAAGATCAAATCAGAGTACCTCGGCAAGAAAAAAATAGAATTTTTTGTTGGCATAGACCCGGAAGGAGAATCTATTTTTAAAGAGACACTTTTTGAACCTGATCCTTTAGATGGTAAACGTGCAAGGTATACTGGAGATAGAGCTACCGGATTCACACTTAGAATAAACAGTGACCATCCATCATATAATTTTGCGATTATTCAGACAACCGAAGTAAAAAAGGAATACTTTAAAGAACAAATGTTGCAGCAAGCTTATGCATTGGCTGTAGCTGAAGGAGAATTTTCAGGACTCAGTGAAGAATTTCAGCAAATTTTAATAAGCGAAGACCTTGCTCCTGCAGATGCATTTCTGAAGATTCAAGAGTTAGTTGGTAAAGCATATATCGAGATGGGGGAATAAAATGGCAATTGTAGTGGAAATAAGCAAAAAAGGGACTCCCGTATTTAAATCAGCCAAGGGCTTTGATATTTCATCCGAAGAAATAGAAAAAGCAACAGTGTTGGACGAACTAGTAAAAAAAGAAATAATTCAGCTTAGCGGGAGATTAAAGAATTCTAAAGAAAAAAATCTTTCTTCTATGAAAGATAAATCCCCAACGTATTGGGAATTTGGTTCAGTTATAAGGAAGATCTACGAGTCTAAGGTTGATCCTTCTGAAAAAACATTATTCTGGAAAACTATAGAATTACGCGCACCGAAAGAACTTTTAGCCAAAAACCGCGGGCCAAATCGCATTCACGTCGAATATTGTTTCAGACTTGCAGGGTATCCAAAAAAAGAAGCTTCCAAAATGAAATGGAGCGAATGGGTTTATGTATTTGATAGTCCTGCGATAAATCGAGAAACGCGTTTTGATAAGTGGTTTAAACTAAAAATGCAAGATGAATCCGAACTCCTAAAGCGGAAAAATGTCCGTCTATTTGTCCAATGCTTAAATACTATGCTTGGTGGAGCTGAAACGGCAGATTTAAGTGATGATGAGCTTTATCGTTGCTATAATGCTGCTTGGGAAGTATCAAAAAGAATCATAGAAAAGAATATGGATAAAAATAAAATAAAAGAAAATTTGGAAAATCTTATGAAGAACAGGAATGATGTTGGAGAATTAATCATGGAATCAATATCCGTAAAAGACTTTGTAAAAAGAACAGTTAAAAATTAGCCATGGACAACCTCACCCAAAATCAAAGAAGCTTTTGTATGTCAAAGATAAGAAGCAAGAACACAAAGCCCGAAAGATTTTTTAAGAAAAAATTCAAGGGATTTGCTTATCATCCTAAAAATCTTTTTGGAAATCCAGACTTCATAAACTATAAAAAGAAAGTTATTGTTTTTGTTGATGGCTGCTTCTGGCACAAATGCCCTTATCATTTTGTAGAACCAAAAGCAAATAAAAAATATTGGTTGCCAAAAATAGAAAAAAATGTTTCAAGAGATAAGGAAATTACTTTAGCATATAAGAATTCCGGTTGGAAAGTTGTAAGATTCTGGGAGCACCAATTAGTTTTATAAAACTCTTTTTATCTCTTTTGCTATTCGTTTTACAACTGGTACAGTCACGCTGTTTCCAGCTTGATGATAAAGCCAGTTGTCTGAGATATCCGGCAATTTAAAACTTTTAGGAAATCCTTGCAATAAAAAACACTCGCGCGGAGTAAGTTTCCTTATACCTCTTCCATTCTTTATTATGGGAACATTGTGACCCCCAAGGCCCATATTCGCGGTTAATGTCGGAACAACTCCTTTTTTGTTTGATCGTACATATCTTCTTCTCCATTGATAAGTAGTATTTTCTGAATTTACATCTTTTTTTATCCTCTCAAACAAAGGTTTATTGTTATAATAATATTTATCTTCTGCTTCAGCAGCAGTGAAGTTTTTAAAAGATTTTTTTAACGGAATTTCTTTTGGAAACTTGAAAGCTTCTGCCTTTTTCTCGTCTAAAAATCCAACAATAAATATTCTTTCTCGATGTTGTGGAATATTCCCGTGAGTCATACTGTTTAGAACTTCAGTTTTTATGTAATAACCAAGGCTTGTCAGTACCTCCTCAATAATCTTAAAGGTGTTTCCGTCGTCATGACTTTTTAAATTTTTAACATTCTCCAGAAAAACTATTTGAGGTTTCTTCTCTTTTAAAATTTTCACTATTCTAAAAAAAAGTTTGCCACGCCCCTTTGTATCGCTATATCCTTTGCGATAACCTGCAATGCTGAATGGTTGACAGGGAAACCCGGCTGTGAGCACATCAAAGTTTGGTAAACTTTTTATTTCTAAGTTCAGGATATTTTCAGGACTTAGTTTGACATCCTCAAAATTCAGATCGTAGGTGCTCTTGCAACTTTTATCAAAGTCATTCGCAAACACTGTTTTGAACCCTGCTTTTTCAAAACCAAGTCTTATCCCACCTACGCCCGCAAATAAATCTGCAACTTTCCACTCTTTTAACATTTTTTACCTCTTTAGATTTATAAAAGGATTCTCGAGCATATAAATTTTTCTATGGATTTTTATGAATGAAAGCAGATTAGCTTCGAGAAAAATCTTTAAGCAGCGAAAACAATCTCTCCCTCTTATTTGTCTTCTTGCCTTCGCGTTCTTTTACTAAATTAATCTTCTTCATAAAATCTAAAGCCTTAATTGTCGTTTCCCATTGCGACTCTACTTCTTCGGAAATTCTTTTAACAGACATTTCTTTTTCTTTTCTTAGAACTTTAAGAATATCTTCAATCACCTCAAGAATATTTCTTCTTCCCATCTGTATAAAAACACAGATAGTTTTTTATAGCAAATCTGTGTAATTATAGGTATAGCAAGATGGCAAAATATTGCACTAAATGCAAAAAAAGCATAGACGAAAAGAGAGATAAATTCTGTATGCTTATTTCAAAGAATAAAGGAAAGATTATAGAATTCGAATGCTTTCATTACGAATGCTGGAAGAGTTTCTTTGCTAAATCTGTTATGGTAAAAGTTAATGAGATATTTAACAAAAAATAATTCAACACGAATTACCACAAATTTAATAAAGTTTAGTTATGCTTCTCAAACATGATAAATATCAAGTATAATTATCCCCACACTTTTTTTCTGTCGGTAGCAATAGTTACTTTTATCTTTGGGTTTTATCCGTTTTATATTACTAACCTTGATTTTCATATCTTAACGCGGACAAAAATAGTGACACACGCGATAAGTCTACTCATTTCAGTTTATTGTTTCTATCTTGGGTTTGCGTTATGGAATTACAGGGAAGAGCAACGCGAAGAAACAGCAAATATCGCAAAGAAAAGGATGATACAGGAAATAGAACTTAGGGAATTAGAGCTGTATGAAAGAAGAGCCCAGAACGTAATCAGAGATTTAAACAAAGAAATATCCAATATAAAAGAATCAAAAGAAAAAACAAAGAAAGACATAGATTCAGAAATAATAAAAAAAACTATCGAATTAAAAAGACTAAAAAACGAGAGTGCCAAAAAGCAAATAGAGATAGAAGAAAAAACAAAAAAGATTTACGAGCTTCAAAAAGATGAGTTGTCTAAATTGCCTTCAAATTATGTGTTGAATCCTTTTACAACTTCCCTCCCATCGAGCGGAGCTATTCTCTCTACCGATTCGTCATTCGCTCTTGCTCCAGGATCAAAAGTTTTCACGAATAGCTACATCCCTCTTCCACTCGCAAGCGAACCTAGGCAGTATATTGTTACCTGCAAAAAATGCGGTAAAAACTACCGTTCTGATTCGTATAAGGGCGGCGACTATGTTTGTTACAATTGTCGTAAATGAGCGAAAAATATAAATACCGTCGTGAATTCAGAATAACATCAAAATAAAAGATTAAGACAGTTTCGATATTCAAGGCGTTCTAAGATAGACTGCCCTTACGGTTGGGGCGTTAATCTAAGATATTCCCTAGTGAATAAATCATCTAAGATATTCCCTAGTGAATAAATCATCTAAGATATTCCCTAGTGAATAAATCTTTAAATATATAAAATTCATACACACTTTATGACGATTGAAAGTATCACTGGAAAAGATCTTGGAGAAGTTCTTCAAACAATCAATCCTAATAGTATGTCCCACTCCGATGAGATCGTTGCACAGAGTTTAGTTGATGCCTCAATGGCCGGGAATAGTTTTATTACAGCAGATTATGCATTATGGACAAAGGGAACTGAAGAAGATGGGAGGTTTTATGAGGGCAGCGCATTATGTTTTTTAGCAAGAAGAGAAGGTAATCCGTTGCTTATGCTTCCAAACGGATTTGAGTTTAATCCATTTACTATAAGAGGGATAAAAAAAGCCCCCGGGACTATATGCTTTGAATCCAGTTGTTTGCATGGGTTTGATGATGATGGTGAAGTATTAAGAACGGTTTATATACCGGAAGGTTGGAGAAAAAAGCTAAATCCAATTGAACTCATGATTGCTCAAAGAGCCTTTGGAAATATGGTTTTGGAAGATGATGGAGACAGCACTTATTTTGATACTTCTTGGGAGGGTGGCGACGAAAACGGATATGGCCAAACAGCAAGAAGGACAAGAAATAACGTGCCGAGCCCGTTTGAAGAATTTTTAAATCGGCTTGCTCCCTCACCCCATCTTAAGATATTAACGTATACCCCTGATTATATCGAAGGAAAATTAGATGAAAAAGGTTCATTTGGAACATTCTGTAGCCTGATCCTTAGGGAACACGAGGCAGTATTTAGCGTTATACCTTCAACTGGCGGACATTATGTTAGGGCAGAAAAGAGAGGATAAATTATTCTTTTAGGTTATTGATTTTTTCACGAAGTGAAATCCAAAAATAGTTTTGAAAGCCAGCTGAAAAATTTTTCTAAAATTTTTCGCTTCGTGGTTGGGGCATCTTTATCATACAAATCTTTAAAAAAAAGACTAACATAAAAATTTCATGACAGAATTTGGATATCCGCCGACATATGGTGAAGTTAAGGAAGCTGAATTAAAACAGGGTAGAAGTAAAATATCGAAAGCTTCAGAAAAAGGCACATTAGTCTCTTTGTTAGGTTCTTTTGTGTCGCTCGCATGTTCATCAGCAACTATGTTTTATCCTTACATTTCGACTGGAAAAGAGCCAGAGAATTATAACTATGTAATAGCTGGAGCATTAATCGGTTTTGGAGGAGTAATAATTTCAAATATATTGGGTGAGAACGTGACAGATAAAAGATTAAAGAAATTGGAAGAAGAAGATTCTATTGTTAAAAGAGTAAGGGATGCAGAAAGAAAAGTTTATACCGGACCAATCCATATAAATCACGATATTTATTAAATAGCAATCCTGCGTAATTATAAGAATAGTTTTTTGATCCGTACAACTTTTTCTCTAAAAAAGTCGTACTCGTGGTTGGGGCGTTCCTCCCAAATTTCCAAAACTAAAATTTAAATACTCCCTCTTTCTTAATGGACCATGGCATCAACACCTCCCGGCGCAAGAAAAAGAAAATTAGAATGCATGATAGACCAGGCAACATACGACGATTTCGCAAAAGCGTGCAGCAGAAAAGGTTTTGCCCCGCAGGTAATTCTCGAGCAGGCAATGAGAAAATTCAGTCAAACCGGACAGGTTTAATCCGTCGAATCATCCATTAAACTAAACAATTCTCCCCCCAAAAAAATGAAAACAAAAAAATGCGCAGACTGTCAGAAAGAATTTGAAATCAATCCAAGAGCAAGATTCCCGAGAAAATACTGCGACAAATGCAGCAAGAAAAGAAAAGAAGACTGGGAAAAAATCCATGAAGTAAAATTCGAGGACTGCGAAGACGAAGATTAATCAGTTCTGTTTCTTCTAAATATCTACTAAATTTCATTAACCCCAAACCCCGCAGGATTTTATCATCTTAATTACTCTCCTCCCCAAATAATTCACAGCCCCTCGTCAAAAACCCGCAGCCGAACAGGATTCCTTTTATAATAACTAATCCCCTCTCCAAAAATAATTCTTCCCTTTCCAAATCTCCAAAAACTTTATAATCCCCAAAACCAATAAAATAAAATGCCGGAAGAAAACAACTCATGCATTTTTCCAAAATGCCCTCAATGCGGAAAAGGTTACTTGCTGCCTTTCTCGTACAAAGAAGACGTCTTCGAAAAATGGAAATGCTCCGAATGCGAGCACGTAATAAACAAAAGATAAAATGAAAAAACAAACCGCAATCTTTTTAATAGCAGTCGCAATTATAATCCTTCTAATAGTCTTGCCAAGAATAGAAATAAATAATCTCTCAATTACAAATATCATAATAGATAAAATACAAATGACACCAACCACAAAAATCCTCTTAGAAACAAACCACGGAAACATAGTCATAGAATTATACGACGACATGCCAATCACAACAGGCAATTTCAAAAATTTAGTAGAACAAGGAACCTACGACGGAGTAATTTTCCACAGAATAATTGACGGATTCATGATACAAGGCGGCGACCCGACAGGAACAGGCTACGGCGATTCATCAATTCCAAATATCAAAGACGAATTCACTCACAAAGGTGGAAACAAAAACAACAGGGGAACAATCTCAATGGCGAACGCAGGCCCAAATACCGGAAGCTCGCAATTCTTCATAAACTTGGTAAACAACAATTTCTTGGACACAAAACATCCTGCATTCGGCAAAGTCATTGAAGGCATGGACGTCGTCGATGAAATCGCAAAAGTTGAAACAAACGCGCAGGATCGCCCCCTCAAAGACGTTGTTATAATAAAAGCAACAATCCAATAATTCTTATCTTTTCTTGCTAAAAACTCCCCAACCCAACAATTTAAATACCCACTTTCTCCAATATTTATGTTAAGTAAAAGCTTAGCGAAGATAAATGATTCAGGAGGAAGAATGAAAGTATATGTAGGAAATTTGCCTTACAAAGTAACTGACAAAGATCTTAAAGAGATGTTTTCAGAATACGGCGAAGTGACAGAAGCTGTAGTTATAACCGACAAGTACTCAGGCCGATCAAAAGGATTCGGATTTGTAACTTTCGAAAATGACGAAGAAGCTAATCAGGCAATTGAAGCAATGAATGGCAAGGACATTGAAGGTAGAGAACTTAAAGTGAACGAAGCCAGACCAATGAAATCAAGAGAATAAATTTATTTATTACTTAAGATTTTAATTTATTTTTTAATTTTTTCTTTACAATTTTTAATTTTTTCTTTAAATGAGTAATTTGAAATTACCTGTGCTATTCAGAAAGCTCTGTAACTCTTCTTCTTGCTGATTCGTCTAGAATTATACCCTTTGGTCCAACAAAGACCGAATAGACATCCCCATTAAGCGCATCGTTTGTTCCATCTTGCTGAGGCATATGTGCCGTGATACAATAAATTGCATCTTCAGGAGCTAAGTCTCTTTGATGGTCTACAAGTGCTATTACAATTCCCGGATTTCTAGGAGAGTCAACTGTTACAGTAGGGCGATTTAAGGAATATAAATTCACTTCTAAAGAGCCGTCATATAATCTTGCTTTTGCACTCCCTTTATCTGTTGCTATAGCGACTTTAGTATCTTTTAAATTAACACCTAATTCTGATGCTAACTGCACAATAAGTGCTAAGCCTTTAACATTTTGTTTTTTTGCCATACTCTTTATGGATAAATCCTATTTTTAAATATTCTTATGCTTTAATAACCTTAAGATAATAAGAATGCCCTGCAGAGCATTAAATTCACAACCCGCCATTAGTAAAACTCGCAATTTATCGAGGATTCTTTCCAAATAATTACTCTCCCCAACAAAAATTCACTTAAACCAATGCTTATTCAAATTAATAAAATTCTTCTCCCAATTTTCTATAAATCTAAACCCTCCCCGAAGATAAAAATACCCAATAAGAGAAACGATTAAAGCCCCGATAGAATCAACAATCAAATCCCACATCGTGTCAACTATTCCTGTTTCCTGCATGTGCATTCCGAAAATTTGGTCCAGCCCGAATTCAAAAATTTCCCAAATCGCGCCGGCAGATAAAGCAAAACAAAAAGCAAAAATAGCAATAAATCCCAAGCCCATCTTAATTCTTACTTTCTCTTCATTGTTCAAAATCCAAACCAAAGTAAATCCAATTAAAGCGATAATCAATCCGGAAATCGTATGCAAAAGCCCGTCCCACCACCAAAATCTGGTATAGAAGCTGTTAATCTCTCCAAGATACAGCGACGCAAAAATAAATGCCATAATCAAAAGTTCAAACTCGCTCGGATAATCAATTTTCGACGTCTTTTCAATAATGCCCGGCAGACTTATCAAAATTAAAGTAAGTATAGAATAAAACAAAATATTCCATTCCCCAAAATAAATCGATTGCCCAATTGCAAAAATCAAAAGCAGCCTGAACGCATGCGCCATCCAGAATTTTACGCTATCAATCCTCTTCATAAAATAGCGAGGTAAAAATGATTTATAAATTTACTCAATTCCCCCTAATCAAAACCCCAACCCCACCGAACCCCCTTCCCAAATAATTAATCCTCCCGAATACAAATTACCCCTTAATAATCTCCCCAACTCTCCCAAGTATTTTTTCCTTCTGCTCTGAATTAAGCTGCTCATCCAAAGAAGGATAAAAATTCTCATCCTCAAACTTTGCGTGGCTTCTGAGCATAGAAATAACTTTGTCAACATTTTCCCGGCGCAAATTCTTCTCCGCTTTTTCAACAAGTTTCATAATCTCTTCGTGTTCTCTCAGTATCCGGTCAACGCTTGAAACCTCCCAGCTGCTCGCAGGAACATAAAGACTGAACACAGCGTTCTCCTCGATAAAAAAGTGCTTCTGGATATTCCATTTGATTTCATTTAATTTTTCTTTAATAGAACTGCCCCCCTCGCCGATGTGGTTCTCAAATTTCTTCAGCATCGATTCCATTTTCTTATGCTCTGCGAGCATCGCTTCCTGAATCAGTTTTTCCATCAAGTAAAGTGAGATACCTAGTATAAATTCTCTTCGGTTGCGAGAATAGTCCAATTATATAGTCTCAGATTTATCAAATATTTAAATGTAAAATCGACCAATTTTTATTTCTTAATGCATGCTCTGGATTATACGTGCCTTTTTTTGCCCACATAAGACTCATGTTATCTTCTCCACTACCGCTGCTCTCTAATAAATAATCAGAATTTACAAAATATAATATGTCTGGAATTGGGCTCTGGTCGACTCTCACGCAAGTTAAATCAGGAACCATTAATCTTCTATCCCGGATAATAAAAAAATACTCTGGTCCATGAAAAAGATTATCTGCACTCGTTCCGTCATGTTGCCTTAAGTATTCTTCTAAATTCCCCCTAATTTCAGGAGAATAAGGCCTAAAAAAATCTTTGAAATTCATATGCAGATAAAAATGTGGTTTTTTATAAATTTTTATCTCCAATTATAGAAAAAATAATTTCTATTTCCAAAATCAAACAATTTATAAAATCCCTTTCCTAAATAAATAAAAAGATGGAAATAAAAATCTTGCTAAAACCAAAGGACTTCAAGCCCAGCTATAAAAGTTGGGAAATTGAAGGAATCCTGAACCCTGGCGCAATTCGCCTTCCAAACAAAAAAATTCTTCTGATGGTTAGAGTTGCAGAATCTTTTCCGAAACTCAAGGAGCAAAATTTTTGTCCGATAATCGTCACAAAAAAAGAATATGACAAAGAAAAAGATAAATCTCTAAAAGGAGTCATCGGAAAAAACAAAAATTATTTTGTTTCAGATTCTTGCAAATTGCCGACGATTTCGCATTTCCGGAAAGTAATTCTTTCTAAAGACGGGTTGAAAGTAGAAAAGAAAAGTCAAGTTCAAGACTTTTCCCCCGCCCCCGAAACCAGCGAATACGGAGTCGAGGATCCCAGAATAGTTAGAATTGGCGGGAAGTATCTGATGACTTATGTTTCTGTGTCAGAAGCAAGCGGCGTTTCTGCAACTCTGGCAATTTCAAGTGATTTAAAAAACTGGGAAAGGAGGGGAATAATCTTTCAAGAGCAGAATAAAGACGTTGTAATCTTCCCGGAAAAAATAAACGGAAAATTTGTCGCCTTGAATCGCCCCGAAAGCAACATAATCAGCAAAGCAGACATTTGGATTTCATACTCTAAAGATTTAATTTATTGGGGAAGGGAAAAAAACATTTTAAGAACTCGCGAATATTCTTGGGAAGAAGCAAGAAACGGCGCAGGCCCCCCGCCGATAAAAACAAAAAAAGGATGGCTTGTGATTTATCACGGCGTTAGGCTCGTAGACAATAATTCAGTTTACAGCGCCGGCGCAGTTCTTCTGGATTTGAAAAACCCTGAAAAAATCCTGGCCCGCTCTCCAGCCAACAAGCCGCTGTATTCCCCGGAAAATATATTTGAAAAACAAGGATTCATGAATAACGTCACTTTCCCAACTGGCCTTGTCGAAGACCTAAACAAAAAAGACGTCTTGATTTACAGCGGCGGAGCCGACACCATAACTACAGTAAGAAAAATCTCTCTGGAGAAAATTTTCAAGTCGCTGGAATATTACTAATTGACCAGGGACTCTGAAGCCCGCCGACATAAACTTTGGGGCCGCCATATTGGTCAGAAGTTATATCAATAACTAATTCATCCAATAAAAGAAATGTATGGTTGTTCTCCCCGTATTTTCCCATTGCAATTTTACCGTCGGGAAAAATCTTTTTCAAATAAACCGTAGCTAAACCGCAATTTAAGCGCGGAAACATTTCTCTGGCATGCGCCATAAAAGAATCGATATCATCGAGAGGATTATATTGCCGGTATAATAATTTTAGCTCAGATTCGTCAATCGCTCCAGCTTCAAAATCTGCTCTAACTCTGCAGGCGATTTCTCTAGTCTTCATTAAATCCATAACTCCAGTAAAATTTAAACAAATATAAATCTAATGTTCAAAAATAACTAATATTTTAATTTGTCTTCCAGTTAATTATTTCTGCAAAATCTTCTTCCCAGCAAACAATTATAAATCTCAAGCCCTAAATTAAAGCATGAACACAATTAATCTAACCCACATCCTAAAAATGACTGACAGCGTCGGAATCTTCCAGCACGCAAACCGCAAAGAGCCGAATTTAGAAGAAGGCTACACAACTTGCGACAATTCAAGATGTTTAATCCTTTCAACAGCATTAGAAAACTCCCACCAAACAAAAAATCTCTCAAATACTTATCTCTCTTTTTTAGAAAAAGCATTCAATCCACACAATAAAAGGTTCAGAAATTTTCTAACCAGCGCAGGAGTGTGGATTAGCGGCGAAGAAAAGAAAAACGATTCAGGTTCAGAAGACAGCCACGGCAGGGCGCTTTGGGGATTGGGATTTGCAATCGCAAAAACAAGCGACGAAGCCATAAAAGCAAGAGCCCAAAAACTTTTTGACAGCGCCGTCGAGCCAATAATTTCTTTTACGTCGCCAAGAGCCTGGGCGTATTCTATCCGCGGAATAGACTATTATTTAGAAGCGTATCCAGATTCAAAACAGCCGCTCGCCGCAGCTGAAAACTTAGCTGATAAATTATTAATTTTTTATAATGAAAATAATTCAAAAAGCTGGATTTGGTTTGAAGATATTCTTTCTTACGCTAACGGGGCTTTGCCGCAAGCACTATTAATCACAGGGCGCAGGTTAGAAAGACACGACATGATAGAAGCAGGATTAAAATCACTGGAATGGCTGGACACTGTTCAAACCGACGATAAAACCAAGCATTTTGTTCCAATCGGGTGCAAGGGATTTTGGGAGAAAGGAAAAGAAAAAGCAAGATATGACCAGCAGCCAATCGAAGCGCACGAAATGATTTTAGCATGCAAGGAAGCTTACAGAATTACTCAGAATAAACTCTGGAAAGAAAGAGCAGCAAAATCATTGAATTGGTACCTGGGAGAAAATGATTTGAAATTAAAATTATACGACGCTGAAACAGGCGCATGCTACGACGGGCTGGGGCACGAAACAGTGAACAATAATCAAGGCGCAGAATCCACAATTTCCGCGCTCCTTTCTTTAATCGAGGCGAATCAATTTTTATAGAGAGATTTTTAAACATGAAAATTTATAATTAAACGAGGTGAAAATGATAATCACAAATTTAATATTTTTCTTAGCATCCTTGCTGGTGTTGATAAAATTCGCGGGGCACGCGATTAAATATTCTTCTCATCTTGCAAAAATTCTTAGATTCCCGGAGTTTATCGTAAGTTTTTTTATTATTGCTTTAATCTCTGTTCTTCCGGAAGCAACTGTCTCGATTATGTCTTCTTTTAACGGGGAGCCCGAGTTGGGACTTGGAACTTTGTTGGGCTCAAACATAGTAGACCTAACTTTGGTTTTCGGGATAGTGGCTTTTTTTGCTTCAAAGGGAATAAAAGTTAAAAGTAAAATATTGGGCGACAATTTTTTCTATCTTATTATCCTTTTATTTCCGCTAATCTTAGGTTTCGATGGAAGATTCTCTAGACTGGATGGTTTAATATTGGTATTATTGGGCTCATTGTTTTTTGTTAAAATTTATAAAGATAACCGGCGGTTTCATAAAACAGTTCATCACAGAAAAAAACAGCCCTTTCTTAAAATTTTATTCTTTTTGATATTAAGTTTTGTGATTATTTTGCTAAGCGCATTTCTCACTGTAAAATTTGCGGTAAATTTTGCCCACGACGCAAAATTACCTGCAATATTAATAGGAATAACTATCTTGGCCATGGGAACCTGCCTCCCCGAATTAATCTTTTCAATTAGAGCAGTAAGAAAAAATCACGACAGTCTCGCTTTAGGAGACATAATGGGAACAGTAATTACCGATGCGTCGATAATCTTAGGATTAATCGCGTTAATTTCCCCGTTTGACTGCAATTCTTATAATCTCTATATAACCGGTACCGCAATGTTCTTGGCAGGACTTCTCACAACTATTTTCATGAAATCTGAAAAGTCCATCAACAAAAAAGAAGGCGTGTTACTGATACTATTTTATCTCTTGTTTGTAGTTATAGCGTTTTACATAAATAATCTATTCGGGATTAAATAAAAAATTATTTTTTTCTGCCGTAGTCGTCCTCAACTCTGGCAATATCATCTTTGTCAAATTTCCCAAAAGAAATCTCTAAAATTTTTCCTTCTTTATTCAGCCCCTCTAGTCTATGCTCCATCTTTCTCTTGATTCTAAACTCATCACCTTTTTTCGCGTTTATTTTTTTGCGTCCAATCCAAACTTTGCAAGGTTCTAAAACTCTCCAGAACTCGTCCCTATGAGAATGATACTGCAAGCTCGTTCTCGCATGCGGTTTAACATTTAGAATTTTAACACTGCACATTGAATTCAAAACAAATTCTTCCTCTTTTCCCCACGGCTTCTTTATCACCTTTTTCATTATCTCTGTAAACATATCTCCCTTATTAATGTTTCTTCAAATACTTAATTAACTCTTTCGAAATAATCGGCTTTCCGTCCCTTAACGGATATTTATACGGCAGGCTTGTTGATTCAATTTTATTAATTTTAACTTTAATCTCGTCGGCAAATTCAATATCTTCCAATTTCCTGCCTTTGCAAATCTCGCTAACAACAAAAACCGCGCTGTCTGTGCTAAACTGGCTTTTTCCGATATTTCTAATTTCAGCATTTTTCATAAACCTTGTCAGCTCTTCCTCTGTTCTTTTCCGGGGCGGATTATCCCCAAGAATTCCCCCAAATATAAAATAATTAAATTTCGAAGCATCTGCCGGTAAAAGTTTTTCGCCGCTTTCCATATCTAATAAACAAGCATTTTCAAGTTTCATCTCTTTGACAGATTCGCTAAAAACTTTTCCAAACTTCTTAACCTTGGCAAAATCTTTCAGTGGAACATTCGTGAACCATAAATTCCCTGCGCCGACAATCTTAGAAATATTTTTGTATTCAATAACGCACCATTCCCACATCTTCGGCTCCAGATGTTCAATTATAAAAATTGGTTTCATCAAAGACAAAATAAAACGTACCTTAAAAATTTATTCTCTGGAACAATAATAATTAAATAACCAATTTCTAACTTTCTTCTATGGCAATCCCGATATTAACAAGAGAACTGGGCATAGGACGAGTTTATGCTTCAACATCAAATGGCGAGGAACTTAATGCTCCAGTAATAAGATATCTAACTGGACCGACTGTCTTAGTTTATGATAAGTTTGAAACAAGAAAGCAAGCAGTAGAAATCAAAGCAGAAAACTTAAGAAAAAAAGGTAATGGTCTTGAAAAAATAAATGCCTGTGTTGTAGACTTTGAAGAAAAAAGGCAGCTTATCCCTTACCCTTTATGGGCAGTACCTCTGGAATATGTCGAGATTGATCCAATTTTAGCAGAAACAATTATCAAAGCGCAAAATCCAAAATAATTATTTCCATCCTTAAAATCCTCTTCTATCTTGCTCTGTTCGAGCTCTTGTCTGAAGTTCATCCAACTCCTTAAGCATTTGTTCAATATCGCTCGGAAGTTCAACAACCTCTCTAAGATCGTCAACAAACTCAACTTCACAGTGATTATCATTATATCCTCTAAATACAAATCTTGCTCCCTGTTCTAAAATTCCTTGTTCTCTAAATAAATCATACTTTCCTTCCAATAAAAGATTATTCTTTGGATGATCGTATCTCACACCTTGGTCTGTATTAAATCTGCATTCAATTGGAACAACTAAAATACTATCTTCAACTGGCTCCCAAACATATCCTTCAATTTCAAAAGCAATTTTTTTATCCATTAAATATTTTTCAATTCTGACTTTTTAATTATTTCTATCTTATAACCCGTGAACCCACTCGTTGCAAAACTCACAATTCTTCTCAACCGAACAAGCCTTGAATCCTTTTTCATAAGCCTCCAAAACCTTCCGCGCAGTTGAAACTAATTCCTCTTTAATCTCGTGAATATTAAAGCTCATTCTCCCCGAGCCAACCTCAACAGCATTCCCATCGTCAGATAATTTAAATTCCAAAGGTTTCTCATGACGAAGCATCTCGAGAGTTATTCGCCGAACAGGTCCAAATGAAGAAGCAGCCAAAGCATAATATCCCAGCTGCCAATTTCTCTCCCGAACCCCAACAACACTCTTCCCTGTCTTGTAATCAATAATTTCAATTCCGTCGTCGTTAAAATCAATTCTGTCAGCAAATCCTATAAATTTAATGCCGTCAATCTCCATTTTTAATTTCTGCTCTGTCATGGACTTATCAGAATATTTCGTCTTGTTCCTCTCAAAAAAAACTTTAATCAAATACTCCGCCTCATCCAGTTCAATATTCTCCCATCCTTCCATTCTGCTTAATTCAAGAGCAAAATCAACAAACTCTTTCAAAGAACGAAAATTATTCTTGACTCCAATTTCCAAAACAGAATGCACAAAAGAGCCAAGACGCATCGCCTCCCAGTAAATCGTTTTGTCCTCCGGCATATTATACACATACTTGTACTCGAATCTTTTTTGGCATTCATTAAACGTAAGTAAAGAACTCGGAGAAAAAACTTCCTTTCTCTCAGATTTATTTTCATTAAGAAAAATTCCTTCGAAATTCAAGCGCGATAAAACATCAAAACTAACAGCGGGCTTTATTTTAGTTTCCGGCACAAAATATTTTTCGTCAGAATCAATTTTAAAATCAATGTCGGGATTGCCTTGATATTTTATCTCATGCAAAAACTTGGAGGCAAATGACTTTTTATCCCTATAATCAGAAGCGTAAGTCAAAACCAATCTCGATTTTGCCCTCGTGAAAGCAACATAGCAAAGCCTGCGCTCTTCAAACAGCAAATGCTTCCGCTCGTATTCATATAAATAATAATCCATGTCATTTTTAGTCAAGCCAAGATTAACAAATTCCGGCGACAAGCACAGAGGAATCAAAAAATTATTCTGAATTCTGTCTATCGGAAATCTTTTTTCAGCCATGTTCGTAACAATCACTGTCTTGTATTCCAGCCCTTTAGTCGCATGCAATGTCATCAGTCTTACTCCTCTGTCTTCAATTCGCGCAGCCTCAATTTCAATCCCCAAATTCTTCAGGATTCCAAGATGAGCAAGAAAAATTTCCAAATCAGCGTCGTGCAAAGAAGAATGCTTGACAGCCAGCTCATAAAACTTATTCAGGTTCATCATGCTTTCTCTCTGTTCCCTGCTTTCTAATTTGCTGGCAAATCCCGAATAATTAAACACGTCTTTAACCAGTTCGCCCAGAGTTTTAGAAAGAGAAGGAATCATCAGCTTGATTCTTTCAGTCAGCATTTTTGCGTAAATCCTTCCTTCATCGCTCAGCCCGATTTTATCAAGTTCATTCAGCAAAAGTGCAGAAATATTTTCGCTCTCGAAGTTATCTTTTAGAAATCTCCCGACTTTAATCAAATCTTTTTCGCTGAAGTTCTGCTGGTAAACCAAATCCCACCATGCCTCTTCCCCGCCGCGTTTTCGAAATTTCAGGTTATTCAAAATAGTAAGATAATCAACAACCGCCTTGACTGATTTTTGCTTTAACAGCGACGCTTTGGAAACAGCGCAATATTCAATTCCATTAAATTCCAGCGCCTGTTTTATAATGCGTCCGTAATTGTGGTTCCTGTACAAAACGCAAATTTCTTCCGCCCCAACCCCTTTGCTCGTCTCTTCTTTTATAATCTCTACAACTTTCCGCGCCTCCTCCCGCGCATTTTTCAATTCATAAACTTCAACTTTTCCCCCCTCGCGGTTATTAAAACTTTTTACTTGGAAGCATTCTTTCTCATCAGTGTAATTATTGCAGATTAATTTATGCGCTGTTCGCAGAATCCTGTCCGACGACCTGAATGATTTGTCCAGATTAAAAATTTCGCTGTTACCGACGTTAAAATATTTCTTGAACTCGTCAAAGTTTTTATTATACGCTCCCCGAAACCTGTAGATGGACTGATTCATGTCTCCAACAACCATTATATTTTTCTTCCTCGCGAGGCATTTCAAAAAATCCAGCTGTATTTTATTCGTGTCCTGAAATTCGTCTACAATGACATAATCGTAATTTTCGCTAATTTCCGGAAATCTCTCCAGCAAAACCAGAGCATTATTATTCAAGTCAGAATAGTCCTGGTAATTTCTGATTTTTTTAAGTTTTTCATAAGCCCGCCAGTATTTCACAAATTTTCTCAGCTGAACCAAATCGCTAATCTCTTTAATCTCCTGATTCAAAAGACTTTTTTTCCCAGCGTCTCCATGAAGATACAAAGTTTGCAGTTCAAATTGCAAAGTTTCCAGTCTTTTCTCCAAATCAATTTCATTAAATCTTTCCATTTCTCTAGCCAAATAATTTTCCACTTCTTCAATTTTAATGCCTAAATCTTTCGCCTGCCCAATTGAGCCGACATATCGCGAGCAATTGCCTATAGGAACTTTCAAATTTGTATGCAGAACAACTTTTGCTTCGTCAGGGTCTAGAATATTAAAATTTTTATTCAGTCCTATCTTGTCTCCGAATTCCCTAAGCAAGTCAGCGCTGAAGCCGTGAAAAGTCCTGATAATTACTTTATCGCCGTTTTTCTCAAGAGAATGTTGCACCCTCGCCAATAAAGAATTCGCAGCTTCGTTGGAAAAAGTAATGCAAACTATTTTATCCGGCGCATATATCCCATTAGAAACCAAATAATTTACCTTCTCGACAATCGTATGCGTCTTTCCTGTCCCAGCTCCAGCGAGAACAACACACGCCCCAATTGATTTTTCAATCACGCCCATCAAAACAAACAAAATTCAAACATTAAAAACATTTAGATAAAAAAAGAAAAAGAAAAAATTACATTAAAAGCTCTTTGCCTGTCCAGATAATCAAAACCAGCCAGATAAGCGCATAAAGCCAGTGTTCTTTCCAGAAACTTTTGCTCGCCATTCGCGCCCTGTATTTCTTAAGAAGAAATTCAACTTCCGAAGCCAGCCCAACCATTGCTAGTAGTGCCATGAAAACAGCCGCAGCAACTATCTGTACAATCGTCATTTCTGTCAGTAAAAAGAAAAGTACAACCACAGCTAAAACCAAACCAACAAGCCTCATCATGCTCGCATTCGCCCAGATTTTCTTTGTCAGTTTTATCCACGCAGAAGGACTCACTATCAGCACGATCATTTTTACCAGCGCAAAGATTATAAAAATCAACGCAATAACTTCTACCGGTGTATAGTTTACCATTTTACCTCCTTTTCCTTTTTCTTTCAATTATTTAACACTGTCTTAGTTTAAAAAACTATTCTTTATTTCCTGTCAGACCAAGCCGCAAGCCCGATCGCAATCAAATACAAAATCCATCCAACTTGAGGAATAATTATTCCAAGACTAAACCACCCGGGGTATTTTCTTTTCTCAAAAATTCTCCACAAAGAAATTATCCCCAAAACAGCAAGAGCTAGCCATCCTAATATCGGTATCAGAATTAAAAAGATAAAAGCCCAGTGAAATCCTCCGAGCTGCAAAATCATTGCAATATTCGCGATAGGAATCCACGAAAGCCAGGCGCGTTTGTATTTCATCTTCCGCGCAATTCTAACCCACGCCAAAGAATGATAAATGTACAACCCAACAAAAACAATCAGGGCAATCATTATTCCAATCGCAATCAAACTCCCGATAACTCCCATCCCCATCACTGCCCAGACAGGACTCAAGGTATTTTCGCACGTTGAAAATATTTCGCTCACCATTTATCTAATAAATAAAAATAGTTTATAAAACTATCTTTCAAAATCAGCAAACAACCCCATACCCAACCAATCGCCAATGCCCCTTAACATTCCTCGCAATTCCCAAATTATCCTCGGAAAAAACAATCGCAGGAACTTTTAATGAAACTTCCAATTCAGAATCAGTAATATGAACAACATTCCCGCCAACCACAGAAGTATTAATCGAAAGCATCAGCGTCTCTCCTTTCTTAATTTCCTCAACTTTCAAATGCCCTCCTGTTCCAAAAACTTCTGGAAATAATTTATATTTTAATTTCATATTTGAAACAGCTTTGGGCAGCCCATTAACAGTAGAAGCCAGATTACCGCTCAATGCGTCAGCTTTTCCCAACGCCATGTCCAAGCCAGTTTCAATTGCAGCAGAACCGCCGGGAGTCAATTCAGAAACATTTTCAGAACCAACAAACAATCCTTTTATTCTGGTTTTAATCGGAAAAAATTTCACGCCGACGTCATCTTTCTCCCTTCTTCCAGGCTTAATTTCAATCTCATCTCCAACATTTAATCTCCCCCTTTTCAAACTCCCGCCAAGAACAGCGCCTTTCAAATCTTTAGGCAAAGAACCCGGACGATTAATGTCAAAACTTCGCGCAATAACAAAAACAGGCGCGGACTTCAAATCTCTTTCTCCGACTTTTATCTCGCAAATCGCCCGCAAAACCTCGTCAATATTAATTCCCTGCTGCGCTGAAACCGGAATAATTTCAACTTTTTCGTATTCCTTCCCCAAAAATTTTCTGATAGAATCATAGCTCGCCCGCGCTGTTTTCTCGTCGACTAAATCAATTTTGTTCTGGACAACAATCAAGTTCTCAACTTTCTTCGCTTTCAACGCCATCAAATGCTCGCTTGTCTGCGGCTTGATTCCTTCATTAGCAGCAATCACTAAAATTGCAGCGTCGACTAAAGCAGCCCCCGAAAGCATCGTCGCCATCAGCATCTCGTGCCCCGGCGCGTCAATAAAAGAAACATGCCGGACTTTCTCGCCTTTCCTGGAAATATTATACCCTTCCTTGCTGTCAAAATAAATAATAATATCAGCGTATCCTAGCTTAATTGTAATCCCCCTTTTCAATTCCTCACTATGAGTATCAGTCCACTTCCCGCTGAGTTTTTGCAGCAAAGTTGTCTTGCCGTGGTCAATGTGTCCGAATATTCCTATGTTTATTGTTTCTAATTCTGCCATAAAAAATTAAGACAAATTGCTTTTTTAAATGTGATTGTTATCTTCTGGAATTACTCGGCGCGCCATAAAGTTGCGGGGCTTCTTCAAGATATCTTCGCTGCGCTGCCGGAAAAGAATCTCTCTGTTCCTCTGAAAGCTGGGCAAAAATTGCTCTCTGGCACGCATGATAATCTCCCTTTCTCAGAAAAAATTTATTTCCTTTTCCAATAAGCCTGATATTTTCATATTCGGTAAAAGCCTTGCATCTTGTAAATAATTCCGCTGCGTCCATATGTCTTTTGAAATAACACGCAAGTCTTTCAAACGGTATCAGTCCTTCTTCTTTCGGCTGGAAAAAACCTCTGTCATCTGTTGGAAACTTTATTCTTCTCGTGCTGTAGAACTCTCTCCTTAGGTGATGTCTTAGTCCTCTCATGATTCTTTTGCAGCAGGAACAGCTTCAACCGGCGTTTCTTTAGCCTTCGGCTGATTCTGCTCAGGAAAAATCTCTTCCAATTTTTTAGAACCCTCTTTCAAAACTTTTAAATTAACTTGCGCGATTGCTTCAGAAATTGTCCTGCCCCTAATGCTTTTTTTCTTGCGAATTCCTCGAGGTAATTTTCCGTTTTTAGAACGAGTAGTAAAACCCCACCCTTTTGTAAAAAGTTTTTTGTTCAATCCAGTTCCCTCAACTCCGGAAAACATCGGGAAACCCGCAATGTCGCTTCCGCCGGTAATTTTTAATTCATAATCTTTTAGTTCAGGTTTCAAGACTCCCCCGTCAATCTTGTCGCCTATTGATTTCCCCGACAAAACATCTCCTTCTACTTCTAGCTTCCACGCCCTTCCGTTGTGCGACATATTAAGTTTGAACACCATATTACCTTTTGAAAAAGATGGTTTAAAAATATTGCCATTAAACAAATTATTGAAAAAACCGAAAGAACTTGCCGAATTATCAAAATTCTCGGAAATTTCTCTATCAACTAAACAAAAACTATTTTGCATAAATTTCTAGGAAATTAGCCGAAGGCTAATTTCTCGATTCTACCGATATAATTATCCCCCTCTAAAAAGCTCTCTTGTTATCACAAAGTTCTCGGAAATTAGCCGAAGGCTAATTTCTCGATATTATCACACTAATTATTTTCCCCTAAATAATTTCTCGATTCTATCACCCCAACTATCTCCATAAAGATTCTGTCCAAATAATCACCTCCCCAAAATTAATTTCTCAAACACGCAACTCTTAAATACAATCCCTTACTAATAATAAAATGAAAAAAGAGCTGGTAATCACGCTTCTCTTAATATCAATCCCCTTAGCCCTAGCAATAGACTTATCTCCATTATTAGACCTCTCCCCCTTCGACGCAAGCGTTAAACTCCAAACAAGTTTCCCCCCAGAAATAAACATATCTTCAGAAGTATTTGTCTGCGAAGATAACTTTCTCTCAAAAATATTTCAGATAACAGACAGAGAAAACGATTACATCACAGAAATCCGTCTGACAAATCCATTAAATCCTCGCGGCTCAAGCCATCCTTTTTTCGTCTCGCCCCAAGCAGGCCAAGCCCCGATAAACGACGCAGAATTATATTCTTCCATCTCGCTGGCAGAAGAATACGTTGGAGTTCACAAGAGAACAATCAGCGCATTAGACGCGTCCTCTTCATTGGCAGCAAAAGACATCGATATAACAGTAATTGAAAAAAACGACGCGTCGCAAGTCTCCCAAATTCCTGTCCAAACAGTTTATCTTTACGGCTGCCAGTTATCAAAAAATCCCTGCTTCTTCTATTACAAAGTTCAGGCAGTAGATGAAGAAGACGGCAATCAGGATTCAGAAAATTTAACTTTCAAAATTTCCTTCAATACCGCCCCGCTTTTCAACATAAGCAAAAAAGGAGTAATGGATTATGTTCCAGAATTATCCGATGTTGGAAATTATTTGATAACTATCAACACAACAGACAGAGGAATTCCGTCTCCCCATCCGAGAATTCAAGAATTTTGCAGGCAAAACGGCGCTCCGATAACAAACAGCACAAAATTCCAGTTGACAATTTCTAATCAAAGCACGCCGCCGAATATAACTTCTTATTATCCCAATTCATCAAAATTCTCCCATCCCGGAGATAAATCAATTTATTTCAACGTCTCGGAATACGACGCAGAAGGAACACTGCCAGACACATATTGGTATATAGACAATTCTCTAAAAGAATTAGACACGTTAAATCTGACAGATGAATTCACTTACACTTTCGGCTGCGGTGTTTCAGGAGAGCACACGGCAAAAGTAATAACAACAGACGGGATATTTAATGTTTCAGTTCAATGGAATATTACGATAAATTTAGTCGCGTGCTCTGCACCTCCCCCAAGCAGCAGCGGTGGCGGTGGCGGCGGAGCAAGAAAACCCTGCGTTGAAAAATGGGCGTGCGAATCCTGGAAAAATTGCCAAAATGTAGAGCAGGCATTTATTCTTCAGTTGATAGACAAAGAATTGCAGGAAGAAACAAGAAACAAATGCAGAATTAATAATTGGACAGACGAAATCTGCGGGATTCAGCCCCGTAACTGCTTTGATGTGAACAAATGCAATACAGTCCTGAACAGGCCAGTTCAAATTCAAGAATGCTATTTCACAACAAATCCAAACTGCACCGACAAAATAAAAAACTGTCACGACGGAAGCTGCGAATTGTTAGTTGACTGCGGCGGCCCCTGCGAGCCCTGCCCAACTTGCACCGACGGGATACAAAACCAGGGAGAAGCAGACATTGACTGCGGCGGCCCCTGCCCAACTGCCTGTGCTGTGGAAAGACCCTTTCTAAAAAAAACAACAATCCTTTATTTAGTCGTGGCAATTATTTTAATCGCAATAGCGATAATAACAAGAAAATTGATAATCTTAATCAAGAAAAATCGGGAACTTAAGGAAAAAACCAGTCGCGGAAAATTTTCTTTATCTTAATTTCTCGTCACTAAGCGCCTCAAGCGCCCCAGCCCTCGGCCGACTGTACTCAGGCGGTCGACTACTCCCCTCGGCCGACTGTACTCAGGCGGTCGACTACTCCCCTCGGCCGACGCAGCTGCGGCGGTCGTATGGGCGCCTTTAGGCGCCCCAACCCTCATTCTTCCTCCGCTTAATCTCCGCAATCCCCTGCAAAACCCTCTTCTCCGATTCAGATAACAACGCCCTATTTTCTTTAAACCTCTTAAACTCCTTAGCCCCCATATCCGAATACAAAAATTTCTTATCCGCCAAACGCCTTTCAAAATTCACGCCCGGCAGAGAAATAGCAACTTCCTGCCCTTCAGTTGCAGAATCAATATTTTCTTTCTCATGCTGAATTTCCTTGACTCTAGAAACTCTCTCGTCATTCTCGTCAATTACAAAACTTCCTTTCGCAAGTTTCCCGCCAACAACCCTAACCCCGAAAATCGCAGGATTTGAATTTCTAAAAACATATCTCGATAAAATTTCCAGTTTGAAAACAGGCGCCAAGCCCATTAGTTTTTCTCTTTCAATTTCAGCCTGCCGAGCAGAGCGCCACTCCTGCAAATCTTCAATTAATTTGTAAACAACCTCTCCTGTAAAAATCTTCACGCCCCCAACATCCAAGTCCTCCTCTAATCCAACATTAAATCCTAAAATCACAGCGTCCAATTCATTTATGCCCAAGTTAGCTTTAGCACCGACAACATCTGTTTTTCCAATAGCGCCGATTCCAGCTTTCACGACGTCAACATTCCCCTGTTTCAATAAGGTCAGTAATGCCTCCAAGCTCCCCAAAGAATCCGCCTTGACAATAATTCCTTTGTTCTCAAGATTAATCGTCCCCTCAATTTCTTTTTCAAATTCCTGCGAAATCTCCGCCAGATTATTCTCCAATTTTTGGAAAGGCATTCCGGAAACAATTCCTTCCTTCGCAGTCAAATGCAGCCGAACTCCCGTCGCAGCCGAAACTTCCTTGACATTTTTATATTTGAAACTCAAAGGCAAAATTTCTTCCAGCGCCCGGATTTTAGAAACAATCACCTGCCCAGTCAAGGAAGCAATAACAATCTCGTCTCCTTCTTTCAAAATTCCGTCGTACAAAATCGCCTCAATCGATTCAAGCCCCTTTTCTTTTTTAACTTCTAAAATAACTCCCTTAGCAATTTCAGAAACTTTCAATCTCTCTTTCAAGAACTTCTGAGAAAGCCCGCAAAGAACCATAAGCAATTCAGGAATTCCTTCCTTAGTCCTCGCCGAGCACGGAACAATCGCGATTTTTTTAGTAAAATCTTTTATGTCATAATACAAGTCAGATTCAAAGCCGTGCTCTGACAAGGCGCCCTGAAAAATCAACAGAGATTCTTCAAATTCCTGCTTGACATTAATCGCCTGTGACTCAATTGATTCTTTCAATCCGTCGTATGAGCGCCACCCCGAAATCGTATCAATCTTGTTAAATGCGACGAGAAAAGGAGTTTTGTTTTCTCTTAAAATTTTCAAAACTTCAGCTGTCTGCGGCTTGATTCCTTCCTTCGCTGAAACAACCAGAATAGCCAAATCAGCCAATGAACCTCCGCGTTTCCGCAGATTAGTAAACGCAGCATGCCCTGGCGTGTCAATAAATAAAAATCCCGGAATCTCTAATCCGACGCCAGACTTCTCAATCAACGGGCACGCTTTCTTTATTTGCGAAAGAGGAAACTTTGTAAAAGAAATCTTCTGCGTGATTCCTCCCGCCTCGCCTTTTTGCACACAGCTCCCTCTAAAACAATCAAGTATCGACGTTTTTCCGTGGTCAACGTGTCCTGCTACAGTCACAATCGGCTGGCGTATTTTCATAGATAAAGAATTCCGAGGAAGGTTAAAAACTTTTGCTTGAGAAAAGTTATTATATCTTAAACCTCCAGAATTAGTTTTAATGTATTGCACTACAGCAATATTTATTAATCAAGAAAAAAGATAATTGCAATGAGAAAACTATACGACTGGTTTGCTGGAATTCTTGTAGCGTCGGGGACAGCAGTCGGATTAGTTTATTTTTTGGAAGAAGCAGACAAATCAAACAAAGAAAGAACCGCGAGCAGTATTTTCCAGCAGGGCCTGCAATTCAAGGTTGAAGAAGTAGCAGACCAAGACGCCGATGGAAAATTAAACGTTAATGAAATGGCATCTGTTTATGAAACCCTGGGAGAAGATCCTGCAGAAAAATTGCGCGGGGGATTTCATTTATTCGCCAAAGAAAGCCAGAGATACCTTAAAGCCAAAGGCCAGTTTGATCCTCAAACAGATTCTGATTATAAGATAGGCCAAAAGCATCCGTTCTTTCTAAAAGCAGAAAAAGAAGGAAAGCCAGTTTATTATCCTCCTGCAAAAGGCATTTGAATTACAGTGTAAACCAATTATCCTCTAGAAAATTCAAAAAATTAACTGCCTTATTTTCATATATACACTCAATTGTAATTATATTTAAATCTGATGCAAACTAAAATTCTTAATGGTCAAAAAAAGTGAAACAAAAACAGATCTGCAGGTTGTTCAAGTTTTAGGTGCGATGGAAAGTTATCTTAGAAACGCAGACCATAATTTTCATGTTTCCTTGTCTCTGGGTTATTGCAATAATTGCAGAGCCATAAGTTCTGTTGGAGGAAGTTATACTATTTTTGAAGGAAACGATTGCAATGGCTCCCACTATGGAATTGTGAATTCCCCTGAAAAATGCACAAGTTGCCATACAGGTAATTTCGTTAAAGTTTCTAATTACGATGCATCGGAATTAAGAAAAATTTACGGCGGGAAAACTCCTGAAATTATTCTCGACGGAATAGACGCTGGATTAAATCGAATGAATTTTCCCGGGCTGTATAACGAACAGCTTCCGGCAGTTGCTCAGAAATGGAAAGGATTAAGCAAACAAGAAAAACTAAAGCAAATTAATCAATTATTGAGACTCCAAGAAAAACGAGCAGCTGCAAAAAGAAAAGTCGATAATCTTGAGAAAGTTTTAACTGGTTAAACAATAACTCATTTAGCATAATTTTTATAAACCCTTTAACACAAAAATTTTTATGGCGAAACAAGCAAAAGAAAAACCCGAAGACACTAGCCAGAGAAATTCTTACGCAGGCAAAATCGCGAAAATAAAAGAAAAATTAGTTGTAATCTTTGAACCTCCTGTGAAATTCATGTTCAGACAAGAAGGAAAAACAATGCCGGTAACAATTAGGTATCTCCCGTATTCACTCGTCGCATCCGCAGAGCATTACAATTCACAAGCTAAAGAAGGAGCAGAAGTGGGCGTGTCTTTAACGACTTTAACTGCAGTATCAAAAAGAAAATATGATGAGAGAAAAAGATACGCCGCGAGATTAGAAGAAGGTTACGAAAGTAGAAAAGATGATGTGATTAATTTCGCTGATTTAGAGTCAATAGCAGAACATGAGGAAGACTAAGACTACATTTCTTTTTCTTCAATCTCGTCAATAATATTATCACCATCTTTTTCAACTTGTTCTTTTTGCCCGGTTTTTTTGCTGGTTTTCTGCCCGGAAGTTTTGCTCGGAGCCGCCTGCTCGCCGATTGCAGCATCCAAATCTTTTTCATCTATAGAATTTATCGCCTCTTTGAACATCTTGAATTTATCAGCCGGAATCCTCGTTCCAGCTTTGGTAAAACCAGTATATCTCTCGCTTTTTACAAACTCCCGAATCGTCAGCCCCCGCTTCCCGCCAAAATCGTCAATCCGAATTACAATATCTGTGTCAGGATTTTTCCCAATTCTGTCAATATCTTTCTCCATATTTCCCCCAACCCTATTTCTTATATAAAGGTTAGTGTTCTCTAAAGAGTTGTAATAAAAAATAGATGGGGAATAATGTATTTAGGAATATAGATTTGCTAAATTTCTACCATCATCTGTTCAATATAAAACTCAAGTTTATCTAATTTATCTCGATACCTATAAAAATTTCTAAAGCCCATAATTCCATTTTCTCCAGCATATTCTAATAACTCGCAAGAGTCTGCAAAATAACCAATTGCCCAGGAATTGTTCATAGACGCATAAATCTTAGCTATTAAATAATTCAATCTCACTTTTCTCTCCGTAGTTTTTGCGTCGTCAAGGCAGTCTTCTAACTCTCTAATTATTTTATCTCTGTCCACTTTTTTGTAAAGAGAATGAGATTTATATTTATTTGTATAAAATTATTTAATCTTTTAACATTTTTGGCTCAAATTTATATAACTATCTTTTTTAATAATCCAATGAAACCCCTGAAAATAAAAAACCTCCTCTTGAAAAATCCCCTAATCCTCGCCCCAATGTTGGAGATTACCAATTTACCTTACAGAATTCTCTGCAGAAAAGCTGGTGCGTCTTTAGCCTACACAGAAATGATTTACACAAACCAACTTCTCCATGAAAATAAAAAAATGCTCTCCCGTAAAAAAGAAGACTCCCCTCTAGGAATTCAAATCACAGGCTCTTCCGTCGAAGAATTCAAAAAAATCCTCCCATTTCTAAAAAATTACGATTTAATCGACGTAAACTGCGGCTGCCCAGCAACAAAAATCATCGGAACAAAAGCCGGCGCCTACCTATTAAGAGAACCAAAGAAAATAGCAGAAATAATAAAAATTCTAAAAACAACTGGAAAACCCGTAACAGCAAAAATAAGATTAGGATTTAACAAAAACAACGCAGTAGAAATTGCAAAAGCAATTGAAAAAGCAGGCGCAGACGCAATAACAGTTCACGCCAGAAAATCAAACTCCCCTTACTCTGTCCCAGCTGACTGGAACGAAATAAAAAAAATAAAAGCAGTTCTTAAAATTCCAGTAATAGGAAATGGAGATATTTTCACACCGCAAGACGCTAAAAAAATGCTGGAAATCTGCGACGGTGCAATGATTGGCAGGGCTGCAATCGGCGACCCTCTGATTTTCAAAAGAAGTCTAGAATATCTCGAAAAAAGAAAAACAACAATCCCGCAATTCGAAGAAAATCTAAAGCAATTTCAAGATTACCTAAAACTCTGCAAAAAATACGAAGTAATAAATCTTCAGCAAATCAAGCAATTAGGCTCTCATTTCATAAAAGGTTTCAAAGGGGCATCAAAGAAAAGAGACGAATTCATGAAACTAAAATCCTTGAAAGATATTGAAGAGTTTGTTCAGAAACTATTAAATATAAACTTTCCCAAATAATATAATGGCTCCCCTAAAAATCTATAACACATTAACAAGAGAAAAAGAAATTTTCAAACCTATTTCTGAAAGAGAAGTAAAAATGTATTCTTGCGGTCCGACAGTCTACTGGTTCGCTCACGTAGGAAACATGCGCGCGTACATTTTCGAGGACATTCTAAAAAGAGTTTTGCTCTACAACAATTTCAAAGTCAAGAACATAATTAACATAACAGACGTCGGGCACCTGACATCAGACGCAGACCAAGGCGAAGACAAAATAGAAAAAGAAGCAGAAAAAGAAAACAAGACAGCAAAACAAATCTCAGAATTTTATTTCGAAGCATTCAAAAAAGATTTCCTGAAATTAAATCTTCTTGAGCCGGCAAAATGGACAAGAGCAACAGAGCACATAAAGGAGCAGATAGAATTAATAAAAAAATTAGGAAAAAAAGGATACACATACCAAACTTCCGACGGTATTTACTATAATTCTGCCAAATTCAAAAACTACGGAAAATTAGCAAGATTAAATATCAAAGAATTAAAAGCTGGAAAGAGAATTGCTTTAGGCGAAAAGAAAAACAAGACAGATTTTGCATTGTGGAAATTCTCCCCCGAACCCGGAAAAAGACAGCAGGAATGGGAGTCTCCCTGGGGCGTTGGATTTCCCGGATGGCACATCGAATGTTCTGCAATGTCAATGAAATATCTTGGAGAAACATTAGACATTCATACTGGCGGCGAAGACCACATCCCAATCCATCACACAAATGAAATCGCACAGTCAGAAGCAGCGACAGGCAAAAAATTCGTAAATTACTGGATGCACGTGGCTTTTCTCACGAACAAAGGAGCCAAAGTTTCAAAATCAAAAGGCGGACTTTTTACAATATCAGAACTTGAAGAAAACAACTACGACGCATTAGCTTATCGCTATCTTGTTCTGCAAACCCATTACAGAAAACAATTAAGTTTTTCTTTGGAAAACTTAGACGCTGCGCAAAACGCATACAATCGCCTGAAAAGAAAAATCATAGAATTAAAAAAAGAAGAGCACAAAGGAAATGATTTAACAAAAGAATACGAGTCAAAATTTCTAGAGGCAATCAACGACGATCTTAATATGTCAAAAGCTCTTGATGTTTTCTGGGCAGTTTTAGACGATTTTGATTTTGCTCCCCAGAAAAAATTAAAACTGCTGGAAAAATTCGATAAAGTTCTGGGACTAAATATAAAAGAAATGAAAGAAGAAAAATTATCTATCCCAAAAGAAATTCAGGATTTAATTAAAGAAAGAGAAAAATTAAGGCAGCAAAAAAAATTCGCAGAAGCCGACATAATCCGTATGCAAATTAAAGAAAAAGGTTATTTAATCGACGACAAATCAGAGGGTCCTGTTATTTCTAAGATTTAATTCTTAATCCCTTCCCTAAATTTAATCTCCTCCAATCAACAAACAGAAACACCTTTCAGGATTTTACCAATATAATTATTCTCTCCCAAATTTAATAGTCTCTAATCAAAAATCAGAAACACCCAATATTATTTTACCAAACTAATTATTATTTTGCCATCTTTTCTTCGCATTCGACAAAGCTTCGTCTATAGAAATTGTTTCTTCTTCATTTATTAATGAGTCTTCTATCTTTTCTTTCAATTCTTCAGGCAAATTAATTTTTTTAATTTCCATTTTCAAAAAAATCTCACTCCCCCCGAATTTTCCCTTCCTGCCAATCCTTCAAAATTTTCCGGGCAACTCTATCTCTATCCGCAATTCCGCCCTTCTTCAAAAAATTCCATTTTTTCCCGAGAATTTCAAGTAACTCATCAGCATCTCCCCGCGAATCAACTCCGTAAAAATTATCAAAAATATTTTCGTGTGTTTTCATTATTTCATTAACAACTAAATCCGGATATTTGACTTTCTCGTAATCCTTGACACCCGTTTCAATATGCTTTTTTACAACATTCGCCGCCAAAGAATTTTCTTCTCCAGAAAAAATAACTCCTGGCGTGTCTAAGAGCATTATGTCTTTGCTGAATCTTATTTTTTGTATTGCCTTTGTAAATCCTGCATTCGACGAAGTTCCTGCCCGCTTTCCGCCGGACAAAACATTGATTACAGAGCTTTTACCAGTATTCGGATAGCCAATAACTCCAATCTTCGCCTTGTCAAATTCAGACCTTTTCGCTTCAATGCTAATAATCTCCCGAAGTCTCGCCCGCCCGATTTTATTCTTAACGGAAAAAAGAACATACGGCTTTATCGACGACAAATCATAATTTTTCTTCAAATTCTTTATATCAATCAAATCCACTTTATTCAGAACAAAAATAATTTTCTTCCCCGCTTTTTTCACTTCTTCCTCAAGTTCTTTGTTTCTTGTTTTGTCAATAAATCTTGCGTCAATAATCTCAAGAAGAATATCAGAAATTCTGATAACTTCTCGGGCTTGCGCTGGAAACGCAACTTTGTGCTCGTTGGTATTTGCCGGCTTCCTGCTCTTCCGCGTCATCTTCGCTGAAAAACTATATTTTACTCTCATGGAAATAAATAGCCAGGTTAGTTTTTATATCTGCTCTTTTTGAATTTGTAGTGTCCGCTATTAATGTCCTCTCGATTATTTGAGTTGCTCATTGTTTTTATTTCTTTCTCTGTTTTTCTAGGAAAGCTTGAGAGGGAGTTCTAA
>JAGVXA010000008.1 GCA_018304025.1 Candidatus Pacearchaeota archaeon
TGGAAACTCCAGCACAGGCATTTGAAAGGAAAAGGAGAAAAGAATGAAAATAAAGAAACAGTTTAATTTGTCGTTAGGAAATAATTATCGGATACGACAGGATTGGAGGGGAGTGGGAAATTATTTGGGATTAATGAATAAAATGGATTATTTCTGGTCGCAATTGGACGCCAATTGCGGAGGTTGGCGTCTTATTTTTAAAATTCGCTCCGCGAATTTAGCGCGCCCCAAATACTTTTCTAACTTGTTCTGTTATTAAATTTAGGATTTCTTCTATTCTGTCTTCGTAGATTGCGTGCCCGCTGTTTTTTAATTCTGTCCAAGAATAATCGCATGTTAGATGACTTATTGTGTACTCGACTTCTTCGCGCGGGAAAATTTCGTCTTTTTCAGAAGAGATATATATGACGGGGGCGTTGATATTTTGAATTGGGGGCTCGTAACCGATTAAACTTCCGCATAATTCTACTAATGCACTGATTTTTGCAGGATGTCTTGTGCAATCTTTTCTCCGGAGAGCTTCTGATTTTAAGACATTTGAAAAAGCCGGCGTGCCGCGATGAGCTGAATTTATTATTAATAATCCTGCGCAGTCGTATTTCGCGGCTGCTCCGAAGCTTACCATTCCTCCCAAAGATACTCCTCCAAATACAGGGTTCTGAATTTGATATTTTTCTTTGAATTCTCCGGCTCTTAAAACTAAATCTTCAATATTGTCCGCGTAGTCGGGATAATCCCAGACTAATGTTCCGTATCCTTCTTCTCGGATTCTTGTTTTAATTGGTTCGAGGTCTTTGTGGCTTCCCCGCAAACCGTGGCTGAGAATGAAGTCCAGGGATTTTGCGCCGGGAGTGTATTCTTCGAAGGGTTCTTTTGCTATTACGCAATTTTCGATTGTGCCTATGCAATTTAGGGAGTGTGCGATTGCTATTGCTCCTGCAGATTTTAGAAATGTTCTTCTTTTCATTATTTTATTTGTTATTGAGATTTGTAGTTTTTAAGAATTATTGAAGTTTGTTCGTATGATTTTTTTACAGTTTTTACTTTTACAATCACATTTCATAGAATCATTAGTCTCCATAGTTTTTGAATAATCTGACGTGATTTCTTCTCCTTTTTTGATATCTCTCTTTGCAATGTCACAAAAATTATTAACATACGTATTTGCGTCACAAGAATGATTAACATACTTTGCAGGCGATTTCATTAAGATATATTTTCCTTTGAAGTATGCAATATATTTTTTTTCTGCTTCTGGAAGTTCTTTTACTTCTTCTGGTGTTAGTTGACGAGAAATATCCCATTTAATGACTATCTCTCCCTCTTTAAAATTTCGAGATGCAAATACGCCTTTCCCTTCAATTTTTGATTTTTTTATCGAGATGTTTTTAGGCATAAGCGCAGACAGGGACTCGAACCCTGGGATACTCGGGTTGCAGCCGAGCGCGTTAACCACTTCGCCATCTGCGCACTTTTTGCAGAGGGTGATTGAGGGCGTAAGCCCGACTTCGCCATCTGCGCACGTAATTAGATAAACAGATGTTATATAAAGATTATGCAAAGAAATTGAGAAACAATTCCCTCGTCGACCTGCTCTTGCTTTGAACGGGGGACCTCGTTGATTCGCTCTTGTCTTGAAGCTCCTCGCTTACGCTGCGGGCTTCAATCCATCGGCGAACAGCGACCCCGACAGGATTTGAACCTGCGACCCCCTGCTTAGAAGGCAGGTGCTCTATCCAGGCTGAGCTACGAGGTCATTCGCTACGCTCATGACCTCCCGGCTTTGCCGGATACAAAATGCGAAGCATTTTGCATAGAGGTCATTACATATAAGTTTGAGGAAAGCTTTATAAATGTTCTTTTAGAAAGTTATGTATGAACATTGAAATTTTAAAACAAGAAAAAAACGAAGTTGAATTAAAGATAGACAATCTTACGATCGCGGAAATTTTAAGGGATTATTTGAACAGGCAAGGCGTTGAATTCGCTGCTTGGAGAAGAGAGCATCCGACTAAACCTTTGATTATGAGAATCGCTACATCCGGCGAAACTGTGAACAAGGCTGTCGGCGAAGCTGTTTCTGCGATTGAAAAAGATTTGGACAAGATTGTTAAGGGAATTAAGAAATAATTCTGGATTATTGTAACTTTTCAGTTTATAGAAAAAATTAAATATTAGTATACCTAGCCGAATTCATGGCAAATAATGGATATTATGAATCTGCGCTTTTGTATTTTAGCAGGGAAATTCTTGAAGGCAGAAGAGAAAAGTTTCCCAGCGAAAATGAAATAAGAGATTATGCTGAAACATTGCGTTCTGAATTAGAAGAATCAGATTCTTTTGACAACGATGAAAGCGGAATTTATTTAGTTGTAATGGATTGATTTTAGCGCGATAACTTTTATGGTTTTTTAATTAGCTGTTAATCCAAAAGATTTCTACTTAGAAAAATAAAGGCAGTTCTTCTGCTTTTTCCAAGTTTGCGTCTAATTTACTCAGCGCATTTTTAGCACGGTCGTGAAGGTCTTTGTATCTGGCAGAACCGTCTTCTATCGCTAAACTAACGAGAACATAAATTTCTCTTGCCTTCAGATACCACTTTTGCGCGCGCAAACCTCTTTTTTCGTTTAGGTTATGGTCTGCAGATTTTAGATATTTGTCTGCTTCTTTTAATTTTTTTAAGAGGTGTTCTCTTTCAAACTCAATTTGTTCCTGGGCAGGTGTTATGGAAATACCGAATTTCATTTAGTTAGTTGCTGCTAATTATTTTTAAATACTTCTGCTGCTGGATAGTATTATGGGAAAAATATCTGCGGGCTCGTATGACTTGAACACGTTTTTGCATGGAGGATACGAGACAGATATTGTTACTGTTTTCTACGGCGGGGCTGGAACAGGCAAAACTAATCTTTGCTTATTGACTGCTGTTTCGCAGGCGAAAAAAGGGAATAAAGTTATTTTTGTTGATACTGAGGGAGGTTTTAGCGTCGACAGAGTGAAACAAATGGTGGGAGAAAAAGACGGAGTTGATGAAGTTTTGAAGAATATCTTTTTGCTGAAGCCGACGTCATTCAAAGAGCAGAAAGAGGCGTTTGAAGAATTGCAGAAACGACTTAACAAACAAGTTGACTTGATTGTTGTCGATGGAATGACTATTCTTTATCGGCTGGAGTTTGCGGACGCGAGAGAGAAAGGGGAGAAGGAAATTCATAAGATTAATTCTATTTTAGTTCGGCAGATTAAACTTTTAGCAGAGATTGCGCGGAAGAGAGAGATTCCTGTTCTTGTTACGAATCAAGTTTATCGATGGGAGGATTCTGACAAGATGGTTGGGGGAGATATTTTGAAATATTGGGGGAAGTGCTTGATTGAGCTGACGAATGACAAGGGGAGGAGAGTTATGTCTTTGCGGAAGCATCGTTCTTTAGCGGAGAAGGATTTGGTTTTTCAGATTTATGACGGGGGAGTTAGGCGGCGCGGGTGGCTGTGATGCGAGAAAGAAGAAATTTTTTATGGGAAAATAATTAATTTGATAGAATCGAGAAATTGCTCTTCGAGCAATTTCCGAGCGTTTATGAGAATTATAATAAAGATTTTTTTATGGCAATAATTTTATTGATTTTGGGAGAGATAATTCGTGGAAAATTTTTAATTATCATTATTTCGAGATTAATTACATAAGGGGAAAGATTAAATATCTTATTTTGTTTTTCTATTCATGGAATATTCTGATTTGGTGGAGGTGTACGACGCTTTGGGCGCGACGTCGGGAAGATTGGAGAAAGAGACGATTATCGCTGGATTTTTGAAAAAGCTGAAAGGAAATCCGCAGTGGATTTATCTTCTTCGCGGGAGAGTTTTGCCTGACTATGATCCGCGCGAGTTTGGAATTTCTAATCAATTAGTTATCAAAGCGATTGCTGTTTCTTTCGGGGTCAAGAACACTGATATTCTGAAAAAATATCGGAAGATTGGAGATTTAGGAGAGATTGCGGAGGAAATAGCTGGAAAGAAAATTCAGGGAAGATTGTTTTCTTCTAAATTAACTGTCAAGAAAGTTTTTGACAATTTGCAGAAACTGATGAATATTGAAGGGAAGGGAACTGTCGGGAAAAAGATGGGATTGATTTCCGAATTACTTGGACAGGCTTCGGGGAAGGAAGCGAAATATATTGTTCGGACTTTATTGGGACAACTCCGCGTCGGTGTTGCCGACGGCATTTTGAGAGACGCGATTGCAGAAGCTTTTTTTGCACACGACAAGAAAGAAATGTCTGATAAAATTGAAACAGCTTACGATATGGCTAATGATTTTGCTGTTGTTTACGACGCTGCTGCTTCCGGCAGGAAAGATTTGGACAAGATTGGAATAACTGTGGGGAGAGCGATGAATGTAATGCTTGCTGTGAAAGCAAAAGATATTGAAGATGCTTTTCGGATTTGCGGGAAGCCTGCGGCGGTTGAACACAAGTATGATGGGTTTAGAGTTGTGATAAATAAAGACGGGGGAGAAGTAAAATTATTTACCCGGCGCCTGGAGGAAGTTACAAAACAATTTCCAGATATTGTCGAGGCTGTCCGGAAAAATGTCAAGGGCAAGAGTTTTATCTTGGATTCAGAAGCTGTCGGCTATGACCCTAAGACGAAAAAATACAAACCGTTTGAGGCGATTTCGCAGAGGATAAAAAGAAAATATGACATTGACAAACTTGTCAGAGATTTGCCTGTTGAACTGAATATTTTTGATGTTTTGTATATTGATGGGAAGAGCTTGATGGACGAGGGGTTTATGGCTCGGCGGAAAATATTGGAGAAAATTATCAAGAGCGAGGATTATAAAATAAAAATTGCGAAGCAGATTGTTACTTCTTCTGAGAAAGAGGCGATGGATTTTTACAAAGAGGCTTTGAAAATCGGGGAGGAAGGAATTATGGTGAAGAGAATTGACGCGCCTTATCGGCAGGGGAGACGCGTTGGATATATGGTTAAATTAAAACCGTCTGTGAAGGATTTGGATTTGGCGATTGTTGGGGCTGAGTATGGCTCTGGCAAACGCGGAGGGATGCTGACGTCGTATATTGTTGCTTGCCGCGACGACGACAAATTTTTGGAAGTTGGGAAGGTTTCTTCTGGCTTGAAAGAATTAGAACAGGATGAAGGGACGACTTATTCGGAGATGAATGATTTGCTTCAGCCGTTGATTATTTCAGAGGATGGGAAGAATGTTAAGGTTAAACCACGAATTGTTGTTTCTGTTACTTATCAGAATGTTCAGAAGTCGCCTTCTTACTCTTCTGGATATGCTTTACGGTTTCCGCGCATTACAGCTTATCGGGCTGACAGGCATGTTCGGGATGTTGCTACTTTGGGGGACATTCGGAAGGAAGTTGGGAAGCATACGGGGAATTCGGGGCCGGGGAGTTTGTAAGTTATTTCTAATTGGGAAATTAAAAAATTAGATGCAATCTTTTTGGGGAATGTCGGTATTATGGAACAACAGAAGTTTTGTTGTTATCAGATAATTATTTTCTTTCCAAAGCAAGCAAATTAATCTAGAACTAAAACACGTTTAATCTTCGAAGACTTCGACATCCGACTCTTGGAAATCTTCCGGGGCTGAACCTTCTTGCGTGCCTGTTCTTATCATTTCGTGCACGGATTTGTGCAAATCAACTTTGTCTTTTCTCAAATTGATATGCAGTGCGTCCTGGACTTTGTTGATTATCACGAAATCACTGACGACGATTGAGCCGTATTCCAGCATTTTTATTGTGTCTTCTTTTTCGCCGATTAACTCTGCTAATTGCCTTTTTGTTATTCCCTTATTTCTTCTTGCCTTGGCAATTTCCCAGTGGAAATTTTCAATTAGCTCGTCGAAGATTTGATTGTTGCGCCAGTTTAGAGGCCTCTTGGAAAGGTTTTGAGCTAATATCTTTTTCTCTTCCTGCCTGTCTATTCTTCTCTCTGGAATTTTTGGGGCGTTGTCTTTTCGCTGGGTTATTAGAGGTTTTCTTAGAATTGGGAGTCCTTCTTTCTTCGCGTATTTTTCAGTGACGCGGACTATTTTGCCTTCTTCGATTACTTCTACTAGTGTTTCTGTTGGTTCAACGAATTCATCCATTGTTTTTTTGAGGGGATTTGGTTTATATTATTTGTTGTTTGGGAATATAGTAGTTAATTTAGCCTTATGACATAAGGACTTAATTTTGGTTTTAGATAAGGAGTTAGATCTTCTATATTTTTTACATAAATTTTGTCTTGTTCATTAATAACTGCGATTGGCGCACTTGTTATGTTATAATTTTCTTTTAGATTTATTATTAGTTCAGAGTTTAGATTATAGTCAAATGAATATATCATTATCTTATCTGACATTTTATCTTTGAATGTTCTTAAAATAAATCCCATTCTCTCGCTTTCTTCATTTAGCGGCTCATTGTTGGAATAGAAGAAGAGTATTGTTATGTAATCTTCGTTACACTGTTTTTTTATTTGTTTAATGATGTTGAAATGCTTTAATTCCAGCTGGGAATATAACTTTTTCTGTTCTAAAACTCTGGAATCTTTTTTTCCAAATCTTTTTTCCAATAAATCCAATTTTCCGCCAACTTCGTCCAGAATAATTGACGATTTTACCAGTATGTCTTCTCCACAATCGCTTGTAGACATGTTTAGAAGAATGTCCATATCATTCAGATATTTTGTAACTATGTTATTTTGAGAAGAGATTCTTTGATAGTTGTAATAGGAGGCTCCTGATGAGATTAGAATTATTATTGTGAATATTGTCGTAGCAAGAATGAATGATAAAAACATTCTGAAGAGTGGGACATTTCTTTCGGGTTTCATTCTTCCCTCCATACAACTTTTTTATTGAAGACTATGTAGATCGTACTGACTATCCACCAGAAAGCAAATAAAAATGAAAAGAAAAAAGTGAACAATATAAAATTTAATCTTATACTTCCGCGGTACATCATTTTTCTTCTTGAAAAAATCATATAGAACCAAAGAAGAGCTATGAAAAGAATAGTTAAAAGAAGAAGTTTGCTACTGAGCATTGTTAGAAGGAAGACTTCTATCATGTACGAGCTTATTTCGAATGTATTTTGAAATTGGAAATTGATCGCGTTTAATTCAAGAAGTTCTTTTTTTATTTTTGCCAGGGCTTTTATTACTACATAAATTGTTAGAGTTACGGAAAGAAAAATTGTGGAAATTGCTGTTGGCAGGACAACTGTTCCGAGCGCGCCGGTTTTCGGCCCGAAAAGACGACGATAATCCCAGAGATTCTTCATTAATCCCGTGTACCATCTTCTTCTTTGAACCATGAGCGAACGGAAAGTTCCCGGACCAATAGTATAAACCGCTGCTTCTTCTGCATTTTCTAGTCTGTAATCAAGGCTCTGAATCCTTAAAGCAACTTCCAAATCTTCTGTAATATTTTTTTCGTCGAATCCGCCGTGTTTTTCAAAGAATACTTTTCTATATGCTGAGAATGCCCCGGGGGTGATATGAATTGCATTCATGCTTGCAAAACTTTTTCTTAAAAATACGCCCATGTAATACTCTATTTGCTGGATTCTTCTCCAGATGTTTTTTGGTTCAAAGACACCCATTGCAGGAGCGACTGACATTATGTCACCTTCGGTAAAATAACCAACCATTTTTTTTAGAGAATCCGGATGAACTATTGTGTCTGCATCCATTGTTATGATTATTTCTCCTCTTGCTTTTTTTATACCAAGATTTAGCGCAGAGCCTTTTCCGCCGTTTATATCTTTTTTGAATACTTTTACTTTTGGGTTTTGATTGGATGCAAATCTTTTTGCTATCTGATAAGAATTATCTTTACTTCCGTCATCAACTACAATTATTTCAAATTTATTTTTCGGGTAATTTATAGAAAGAGCTGACTTTATTGTTTTTGCAATGCTTTTTTCTTCGTTATACGCGGGGATAATTATTGAAACTGTTTTGTCTGTTGCTGGCTCGGGTTTTTTCTTTTTTCTGTAGTATGTAAACAGATTGATGATGTAGAATGAGGTTGAGAATAAGCCGATGTATGCTAGGATGTAAATTAGAATTAAGTAGAAGTCCATTAGACCTCCTGAAGTTTATCACCTTTATTTAACTGGAAATATTCGTGGAAAGAATCTGTTAATGTTAATTCTGAAGTGTGTCCTACCCGCTTCTTGTTGATTAATCCGACGTCCTTGAATTTTTTCACGTGGTCGTAGGCTTTGTTGCCTCTTATTTTTATCAATACAGACTGCTTCATCGGCTGCTTGTACGCAATCATCGCGAGTGTTTCCTGCTCTGCTTTTGAGAATTCTGAGGAGCCTGTTGCCAGCTTGTTTATCATGTCGACGTATTCTTCAGCGACGTCCATTTTCCAGAGGTTGTCTTTGTTGATGAGATTAATTCCGGAGTCTTTGTATTTGTCTTTCAAATCTGCCAATGTTTTTTTCAGGAGAATTGGATTTACGTCTGTTAATGTTATTAATTCCTGGATTGTAAGGAATTTTCCTGCGATGAATAGGGCTGCTTCTATTTTTTTTGCGTTTTGGGATTCTATTTCTGAATCGAGTTCTTCTATATTTGCATTAGAAAGATGTTCTGTTGTCATGGTGTTTTATAGATTTGGGAGTTTTAAATATTTAGGGTGTTGGAAAAATTAATTGCCTTCGGCAAATTAATTTTTTATGGAGATAATTAGCGGGAAGAAAAATTCCTGCGAAGTTAGGAGATTAATTCTTTTGGAGAAATAATTAGTGCGATAGAATCGAGAAATTAGCCTTCGGCTAATTTCCGAATATTTTTCGTCTATAATTTTTATTTATTCTATTTGGTTAATTTTATACGAAATTAATCGGAAGGTAATCAAGGGAGGAAATGTATCAATAATCCTTCGATGATTGCGGCGATTATCAGCAGAGGGATTATTATGAAAGTGAAAACTAATATCGAATTGTAAATTCTTTCTTTAAATGTTTTGGATTTATTTTTGGCAAATAGCGAAAATCCGAGTTTTATTCCCAGTCCGAAGGAGATGAAAACTGCGGGGAGTTCGAAAATTCCGTGGGGAAGAAGGCGCCAGGCATGGACTACACCTACTCTTTCCAAGACATAGCCAATTATTGCTCCGTTTCCCACTGAACTTAGAATCGGCATGATTCCGACGATAATTCCTCCAATGATGCTTATCAGCGAGGCGACAGCGTTGTTCATAAGGATGAAAGCTGTTAGTTCGTAACTATTCAGATAAAGTGTTTGCGAGATTATTTCTCTCAAGGTTTGGTCAAGGAAGGAGAGTTCGTCTGCAAAAATGAATCCGAATGCGGCGCTCACTACGAAAAGAGAAATTACTATGTAGATATAATTGAAACTTGATTTGAGATATCGGAGGCTTTTCTTCATCGGCTGATTTTCTTTTGAGAGGAGATGCAGCGCGACTGCCGCGTATATCACGAATGAAGCGAATAATTTTTCGTAGACGTTGATTTCAATCAGAAGATTGCTGTAACGGATTTTTTCTGCGGCGTAGATTATTGCCAGTAAAACTGCTCCAAAGACGAAAATTATTTTTGCAAGTTTGTTAAGTTGTTTTGCTTGTTTTTTCATGTTATTAATTAGCGAAACATCCTTTGAAGTATTTTAACTTTTTTTGTGTATCTTTTCTTTAGGTAAAGCCCGTAAGCAATTCCGACGAGGAATCCGCCGAGGTGCGCGACGTTTCCGATTGGGGCGTTCAGCAATATTGTAATTACCCACATGACGACCAGCATCAACGGAATCATAATATATGCCGGAAGAGCAAAAAAAGGGAGAAAAATAATCATGAATTTTAACCTTGGGAGAAGAATCACGTAAAGCCCTGCGATTGCAAAAATTGCTCCGGAGGCGCCGACCATGTAAATGTCAGGGGAGCCGAAAATTCTCGCTCCGAGTTCTGATGCTCCGAAAAAGCCAGCCAGAAGAACAGAAAGAATTCCTGCGAATAATCCTGCGATTAGGTAAAACCAGAGAAATCTTTTTCTGCCGATGATTCGTTCTGACAATCCGCCGAGAGAAAAAAGAACGAACATGTTGATTAACAAATGCGCAATACCGCCGTGAACGAACATGTGGGTTAGAATTGTCCAGAGATATTTTCCCTGAAGAATGCTTGCGGGCTTCAATGCAAAATAGTCGATGTAACTTTCAGAAATTTTAATAAGAACAAACGAGAGTATTGATATAATTGCTGTAACAATGATAATCCAGGATGTGACAGACAGGCGGTTTAATCTGTCTGAAAATTTCTTTTTTCTTCTGATTTTATAATAGTTCATCTCTTCTTTTTCTTTTTAGGAGTTTTTTTATTTTTCTTTAGAACTTTTTTCTTTGGATTCTTTTTTTCTTCCTCGGCTTTTAATTTTTTTCTTATTTTTGCTTTCTTTTTTCTTTCTTTCAATTTTTCTTCTTCTTCGCCCTTGATTCTTTTTTCCTTTACTTTCTCGTCTTTGGAATGAATTGTCTGGACTTCCTGTTTTAACTGCTCCTGAATTTTTTCAAGCTTTTGGATTTCATTTTTGAGACTGTTCAATATTTGTTCCGGCTGTTTTAACTCGAGAACTTCGCCGCATTCCGGGCATGTGAAATTGTTCAGCAAAGCGGGTTCTTCGGCGTATTCGATTTCGCATCCAGGGCAGTAATAAAATCTTTCTCCCTGCCTTGTTTTTAATTCGTTTTTTAGCCTTTCAATATCTTCCCTGGTTTTTTCCAAGAATTTAACCAAAGATTTTCCTGTTTCAAGAGTCCAGAAGTAAATGTACCAGCCGCCTTTTTTCTTGTCTTTTTTTCTTACGAATGTGACGAGCCCGTGGTCTGCTAATTTGTAAAGAATATTTCGGGTTTGGTTTATTGTCAGTCCGAGTTTTTTTGCTATTAGGAATTCGTTGACGTTTTTTTTGTTGTACAACAAATCAACTATTTTTTCTGCCTCTGAGCTGGCTACACCGGAGATGATTTTTTTTAGAATTTTGAGAAGATCTTCTTTCATGTATTCTCTTGAGGAAGTTTTTTTAAAAACCTTTCTATTTGTATAAATTACAAATGTTTTGCGGCGCAATTGTCGAACAATTCGTTATTGGGAGAAAGGTTTTTAATACCGAATAGACTGAATAAATTAAGAGGAAAAATAAAATGTTTGACGAAAAAGAGGGGCTTCCTGACTTGCCGCCTTCTCAGGAGTTTTTTGGCGGTTCTGGTTTGAGAGAGTCGGATAATGAGGAAGAGGAAGAATCAGAAAGCCAGGCTTTGCCGGCGTTTCCGGATTCGCCGAGCCATAACAGATTTTCAGAGGCTGCTATCAAGGATGCTATTCGAGGAAATGACGAAGAGAGCTTGCCTGAATTGCCAAAACTACCCGGCGAAGAACCAGAACTTCCTGAACTTGAGGAGATTCCCGGACTTGCGGAAAAAACAAAAATCGTTGAAATGGAGGAGTGGAAGCCAGAACGTCCGAACCAGGTTGAAATTTCGAGACGAGAAGATTTTGCTCCATTTAGAAAAGAGGGCGGCGCGCCGGATGTTTTCGTCAAGATAGAAAAATTCAGAACTGCGAGAAGGACTTTTAACGAAGTAAAAAGCAAGCTGGATGAAATTGATGATTTGATAAAAAGAATAAGGGAGACGAAGATGAGAGAAGATCAGGAATTAAATTCTTGGGAAAGAGACGTGACGCAGATTAAATCAAAAGTAAGAGATGTCTCTGAAAATATTTTCGAGAAGGTAGAATGAACTCTGAATATGTTGGACTGAGCCGCGATGAAAAGATTTTTGCGCAGAAAAATATGCTGAAGTCGCAACTGGATTTTTTGAGCAGTCTTAAACGACTGCAATCTTATCGAAAATTGAGAGAAGAGGAGTTTAAACTGAAGATTGATTTGAAAACTAAGATTGGAATGCTAATGGAGGACTTGAGGAAATTGGAAAAGATTTTGCCGGAAGTTGAAGACATGGAATCTGGAGGGAAGGAGAAGAAAGAAAGTTTGGAGCATGAGATTGAGGAGATAAGAAGGGAATTGGCTAAACTGATTTAGATATGTTTCTGGCACGCACTAATTTGCGCCACGCTAAATTTATATATACTTTTCTTTTTAGATTTACATGAAGATTAAATCCAGAAATGAACTGATAGATTTGTATATTAAATTTTTCAAAAGCAAGGCACATAGGGAAATTCCTTCGGCGTCTTTGATTCCTGAGAATGACCCGACTGTTCTTTTCACGACGGCAGGAATGCATCCTTTAGTTCCATATTTGATGGGGCAGAGACATCCCTTGGGCAAGAGACTTTGCGATGTGCAGAAATGCATTCGGACGGGAGATATTGATTCGGTTGGCGACGAAGTGCATCATACTTTTTTTGAGATGCTGGGGAATTGGTCGCTTGGAGATTATTTCAAGAAAGAAGCGATTGAATTTTCGTTTGAGTTTTTGACGTCGGAGAAATGGCTGGGAATTGATAAGAATAAATTGGCTGTTTCAGTTTTTTCAGGAGATAGAGATGCGGAGAGAGATGCGGAGAGCGCTAAAATCTGGAGAGGATTGGGGATTGCCAAGGAAAGAATTGCATATTTGCCGAAGAAAGATAATTGGTGGGGGCCTGCGGGCGAGACAGGGCCTTGCGGACCTGATACTGAAATGTTTTATTTTACTGGAGAAAAAGTTCCTGCGAAATTTGAGCCGTCGGACAGTAGATGGGTTGAAATTTGGAATGATGTTTTTATGCAATACGAGAAAAAGAAAAGAATTATTTTAGTTGATGGGATGGGATGTTTATATGATAAGGAGTTTAAGATTAATGAAACTTTGTTTGAAATTTTAGAATCTGCAAATGCCAAAAAAATATTAGTTGTTAATAACTTTAGAAAGGAGGCAGAGCAATTATTAGAGGGCAAAGGATACGGTGTGTTTTCATTTGACGGCAAAATTAAAAAAGATAATGAATTGTTCTTTAAGAAATTATTAGAAGAATATTCTCTTAATGCGGATGAAGTTATTTATTTTGACCACGATAAGTTAAATATCGACTCTGCAAAGAGCGCAGGTATCAAAAGTGTATTTTACGACGGAAGTATTAATAAAATTGAAAAATTTATTATTGATAATATTGGTTATTATGTTGAGCTGAAGCAGAAAAATGTTGACACTGGAATGGGCGTCGAGAGGACGCTGGCTGTTTTGAATGGCTTGTCGGATAATTATCTGGCTTCGGGACTGAAGGAGATTGTTGAAAAAATTGAAGAAATTTCCGGGAAGGATTATTTGGGGCATGAAAGAGAAATGAGAATTATTGCAGACCATGTTCGCGCTGCTGTTTTTATTCTTGGAGATGTTCGGGGAATTAAACCGAGCAATGTCGGGCAGGGCTATGTTTTACGGCGATTAATTCGGCGGGCTGTTCGATATGGCAGAATGGTTGGAATCAAAGATGAATTTTTATGCGAGTTAGCCAAAGTTGTTATTGAGATTTATGGAAAAAGTTACGACGAGATTTTTAAGAATCGGGAATTTGTTTTGATAGAATTAAGAAAAGAGGAAGGGAAATTTGGAATTACGCTGGAGAAAGGACTGAAGAAATTTGGGAGCTTAATCAGAAAAGAGAGGAGATTGAACGGGAGAGATGCGTTTTTGCTTTTTCAGTCGTATGGCTTTCCGATTGAGATGACTTTGGAAATGGCTCGGGAGGCGAAGAAAGAAGTTGACATTCAGGGATTTAAAGAAGAAGAGAAAAAACATCAGGAACTTTCGCGGACAGCTTCTGCCGGAGTTTTCAAATCCGGGCTGGCTGATAATTCTTTTATGACGACGAGACTGCACACTGCAACGCATTTGCTGAACGCTGCGCTGAAGAAAGTTTTGGGGAGCACGGAGATTAAACAGAAGGGCTCGAATATAACTCCTGAAAGATTGAGATTTGATTTTAGTTTTGGAAGGAAATTAACTGATTTGGAATTGAAAGAAATTGAGAGCTTGGTTAACAAATGGATTTCAGAGGGGATTGAAGTCCGGCGAGAGGAAATGCCTGTAAAGAAAGCTTTTGATTCTGGGGCTGAGGGCGAGTTTGGGGCGAAATATCCGTCGATAGTTTCTGTTTTTACTATTGGAAAAATCAGCAAGGAAATTTGCACGGGGCCGCATGTTCAAAATACTTCTGAGATTGGGGAATTTAAAATTTTGAAAGAGGAATCGTCGAGCGCGGGAGTTAGGAGAATTAAGGCGACGGTGAGTTAATTTTTAGTATATAAATTATATCTTTGCGTGACGCATTTGGACTTGCCAATTTTTGCTGCTGGCAAGTCTCATCATTAAAATTCGCTCCGCGAATTTGCGTCACGCTAACTCGTTTCGGCACGCAATTGGACTTTTGTAAGAACCCTTCTCGGTTTCTTACCAACTTCCCCTTGCGATACGCTCAAGGCTGGTTCGAAATTTGTTTGAAAATTCACTTCGTGAATTTTCTGTGCGCCGAAATGAACAAAGGAGATAATTATCTAGATAGAATCGAGAAATTAATCTTCGATTAATTTCCGAGTATTTTATGTTAATAATAATGAAGATTAATCTTGGGGAATAATTAGCGGGAAGAAAAATTCATGTTGGGCTGGGAGTTGTTAGTTTAGGATAAGATTAATTAAGAAATTAGGAGATAATTATTGGAAGAAAATTCCTGCGAGGTTAGGAGATATTAGATTAAAATTTAATTCTCTTTTTGGATATAAATCTTTTTATACAGCATAAGTCATATTATCAGATGGTATCTTTTGTATATCCGGAAACTCTTTTGGCAGTAGTTGATTCTGAATCTGGAAGCGATATTCATTCAATAAACGAAAGACTAATCGGAAGAGTTTTAGATAAGATTAACATTTTTAGAGGATACTCTGGCCCGAGAGAAGCAGCAGCTCATGTGTTATGCCTTGCTTTATCAAACTTTGGCGGAGTAGAAGGCTACAAAGACGAATCTCAGGTAAAGAGGGTTGTAAATAATACTTTACAATTATCAGCTTATGGTTTTTACACAAATAGAATGCAATTTAATATTCCCGGCGATGATCGAAGTGATTGGGAACATGCTCTTGATAGATTTGCTGAAGGCTGTTTTAATTTTTATTTTGCTCCCAAGCTATGAATATGAATTTAGCAGATTAGCAACATTACGGATTAAGATAAATTATTGAATTTTGTTTTCTAATTATATTCGGGCCTTTTTGGATTGTTCCGTTTACAGGAGGAATTGGAAGGGCTATCGAGTGTTTTTCGTCGTCGGTAATTATGTAAACGAGTCCTTCACTTACTGTTATTGTATAATCTTGATTTATAATTTTTTCAGGAATTGTGAAATTGCGGTAATATCCGTCTGTTGAATCTATCGCGAGATTTATTTCGTTCTGAACCGCGAGAGCGATTTCCTGAACTTCAAGCCGCTGTTTTTCTTCTGATTTAACTAAAAGATTTTGCTGGAAGACGAGCAACACTGAGATGAAAGCAAGAAACATTGCTCCTGCGATTATCATGAATTCCATCGCTGACTGGGATTTTTTTTTCATTAGATTCCTGATATTTTTACTTTATTGTCTTCGGCAACAATAAGTATTTTTTTAAGTCCTGAAGAAGTTGAAATCGCGCCGTTTATTTCTATCGGGACCTTGCTTGAATAAGCAATGATAGAAGTGCCGCCGGCTGAATCGACATGAAAAACTAAATTATTTTCTATGACTTCAATGCGGGTCACGCCTTCCGGAAGATAGCTGTTTATCGTCGTGCGCGACGGCTCTCCAGAATAGAAAGTTGACTCTGCGGAAGAAATTATTTTTTTGGCGAATCTTTCCAGCTGGTTGAATTTGATTGAGTCCTGAATTTGAGTGGAATAAAAAAGCGAAATACCTAAAATAGTCAGAACTATGAATGTCACGAACGAGACAACAATCAAATATTCTACGCTTATTTGCCCTCTTTTTTTGCGAATCATGCAGTATTAGTGAGACAGTTAAAGTTTTAAACTTTCTTAACCAGCTATATTCATGAAAAAAGAGCGAATCGTTTGGAAATTGTTTTTTTTAGCCCTTGCTATTGTGGCTATTTTGCATACTGCTGTTCATTTTGTTTTAATCGAAGGTAAAACTGCAGGATTCACGAACGAAGGAATTTCTGGTTTTACCGTCGGAAAAACGTCGATTGCAGAAGAACTTTTTGAAACTTATCCGATTGGCGCTTCTTTGTCAAGGATTATTGTACTGAGCGAATGGCTCTTTGTTATTTTGCTCGGTGTCTTTTTGTATCTTGGCATGACAAAGGATTTTAATAAAGAAATTAATGACTTGAAAGAGATAGGCCTTCCTGATAAAAAAGGATACACTACTGATTTAGACAGATTGTATGAAATGCTGAAGAACAGAAAGAGAATTGAATTTAGAGTTATCGCAAAAGTATTCGACGTAAATCCGGATTTGGTTAAAGAGTGGAGCGAAACTTTAGAGATTGGAGGTTTAGCAAGCGTTGAATATCCGCGAATTGGCGATGCTGAATTAGTTTTAAAGGAGAGTAAATGATTGTGAAATCTAAAGATAAAACAAGATATGGAAAGGAAGATTTTGACAGAGAAGAGGACTTGCTGCGAAAACGACTGAAAGAAATAGATAGAACTGAAAAATACGGGCAAGAAATTCCGAAGATTAATAAAATGAATGATAAAATTTCCCTGCCTGAAATAATGGTGCATAAGGAAAAGAAATTCCTGCCTGAACCGCTGCTTGGAAAAAAATATCCGTTTTTTGAAATTTCTAATTTGCCGCAAAAACAAACTAAAGATTTTCCAGAATTGCCAAAATTGCCGCCCAAAGACAAATTACTTTCTGGAGAAAAAGAAAAAAAGGAAGCCACACAAATTATGTTTTCCAAGCAAATTGAAAATGAAAAGAAATTCTTGCCTGAACCACTGCTCGGAAAAAAATATCCGTTTTTTGAAATTTCTAATCTGCCGCAAAAAGAGGATGCGAGTACGCAACCTGCGTTTTCCAAGCAAGTTGGAAAAGAGGATGCGAGTACGCAACCTGCGTTTTCCAAGCAAGTTGGAAAAGAGGATGCGAGTACGCAACCTGCGTTTTCCAAGCAAGTTGGAAAAGAAAATAAAGATTTTCCAGAATTGCCAAAATTGCCGCCTCAAGACAAATTGCCTTCTGGAGAGAAAACGAATAAAGAGAAGTCATCAAAAATGTTTGACGAGGAAAAAGAGGAAGAAAAAGCCCCGATGTTGGAAGCAACTCCGCCGAAAATAACATATTACAAAATAGAAAAATCTTCTTCAAAACAGGGGAACAAAGAACTGATTGAGAAGTACGACATTGAAATTGACGGCGCGAAAGTGACTGTTGAAATTGACAAGGAAGATATGGTTGTCAGCTATAATCTTTATATTCCGGAAGTTAGTTCTGTTACTTCTGCATTGCTTACTGATATTCGAAATGACTTGGTGACGATTACGACTATCAGCATGAAAGAGCTTACTGATCCGACTGCATTTTTTTCAATCAAGGGAAGATTTATGGAAGATGCGAGAAAACTTCTAAGGCAGAGAGTGCCGAACATTGAGCAAAAAACAGAAGTTTTTTTGGTTGGAATGCTGATGCAAGAAATGCTCGGGCTTGGAAAGATAGAATTTTTGATTGCTGATCCCAATCTGGAAGAAATTGTTTTGCCCTCGGCGAAAGAGCCGGTGAGAGTTTATTGCAAGAAATACGGGTGGCTGATGACTAATCTTGTTATTCACAAAGAAGAGGATATTATTAATTACGCAAATATTATTGCGAGAAGAGTCGGGAAACAGATTACGATTTTGAATCCGCTGCTTGACGCTCATTTGATTACAGGAGACAGAATTAACGCTGTGCTTTATCCGGTTGATACGAAAGGAAACACAATCACGATAAGAAAATTTGCAAGAGATCCGTTTACAATTGTGGATTTTATCAACAACAAAACCTGCGACATTGACGTCGCGTGCCTGCTTTGGCTGGCAATTGAATATGAAATGAATATTTTAATTTCAGGCGGAACTGGTTCTGGAAAGACCTCTTTTCTTAATGCCTGCATGCCGTTTATCCCTCCGAACCAAAGAATAATCAGCATCGAGGACACCAGAGAATTAATGCTGCCTGAATTTTTGTACTGGACTCCGCTAGTGACGAGAACGCCGAATCCCGAGGGAAAAGGAGAAGTCAGCATGCTTGACTTGCTGGTTAACTGCCTGAGAATGAGGCCTGACAGAGTTATTCTGGGAGAAATGCGACGACAACAGGAAGCCATGGTTTTGTTTGAAGCAATGCATACAGGACATTCTGTTTACGCGACTGTGCACGCTGATACGTCTGCAGAAACAATTTCGAGATTGGTTAATCCTCCTTTGAATGTTCCGCCGAACCTGCTGAAGGCAGTTAATCTAAATGTTGTTATGTTTAGAGACAGAAGAAAAGGAATAAGAAGAGTTTCGCAGATTGCAGAGTTTGAAGCTGACAAAGGAAGCGCGTCTTCCAATATTTTATACAGGTGGGTGTCTGAAACTGACAAGATTGTCAAGCACGGTGCGAGTTCGAGATTCTTCGAGGATGTTTCAAGAAACACCGGAATGAGCGATACAGAGATAGCTCAGGAACTTGCGGAAAGAAAAAAAATTTTTTTGTGGCTCGTAAAGGAAAATATCCGGGGGCTTGCGGAGTTTGGGAAAGTAATGAATCTCTATTACAGAAATAAAGACTTTTTGCTAAAATCAATTCAGCGGGGAGACAGAAAAGCTGTATTAAAATGAAATTTAAAGTTCCATTTTCATTCGCGGATATTGACAAGTTAAAAAAACGTTCTGTTCTTTTCAGAAAATATGTAGGGCGAGGCATAGGAAAGGAATTAAGGGAAAATCTAGAGAAGTCTGACGTAGAAATAAGCGGAGAGGAATATTTGGCTATTTGCGTCAGCGGTTTTGTATTTTCTTTTTTTTTAATTTTGCTGGTTTCTTCAACTGTTTTGGTTTTTATGAAGATTAATTACGCAATTCTTTGGGCGCTGGGGCTTTCTTTTGTTTTTGGAGGTTTTGTTTTTTTCAGCAGAATGTCTTATCCGAGAGTTTATGTTACCAGAAAACAGAGAGAAATAGAGAAAAATATTATTCCGGCTTTGCAGGACGTGCTTGTGCAGCTGACTTCAGGCGTGCCTTTGTTCAGCATTTTGGTAAATATTTCTGCTTCGGAGTACGGAGAGTTGAGCTTGGAATTTAAAAAAATAGTCAGAAGGATAAACGCCGGTGTTCCTGAAACAGAAGTTCTGGATGAGATTGGCGAGAAAAATCCGTCGGTATTTTTCAGGCGGGCGCTTTGGCAGATTAGCAACGGCATGAGGGCTGGCAGTGATATTTCAATTGTCATAAGAGACAGCATTAAATCCCTGAATGAGGAGCAGCTAATTCAGATACAAAATTATGGAAACAAGCTGAATCCGAGCATAATGTTTTACATGCTTTTGACTGTTATTCTTCCGGCTTTAGCGATTACCTTTCTGACGATTATTTCGTCTTTGGTTAATTTGAGCAAAATGACGACGATGGCGATGTTTGTGGCGCTGTTTGTCGGGGTTGTTCTGGCGCAGATTATGTTTTTGGGAGTTATTAAATCTATGAGGCCTAGCTTGTTATGAAACACAAAAAAATAATTCATCACGGAGAGCATCACGGAGAGAAGAAAACTGAAACAAAGCAGGTTCATCATAAAGAACATCACAAAGATTTTCAACACAAAGATATTCATAAAGAACATCATCAGGAAGTTCATAAAAAAGTAATTGAAACAAAACATATTCAGCACAAAGATATTCATAAAGAACATCACAAAGATTTCCAAAAAGAAAAAACCTCGAGCGCGGGGGAAATTTTTAGCAAAAAGCCCGAGCCCCAGGAATTATTTATTGACATAAAAAAAGAGGATGTGGTTTATCCGAAAGAGGAAAAAAAGAAACTAAACTGGAAATATCTTCTGCTGTTTGTTCTAGCTGTTTTAATTTGGGAGGGTGTTTTTTATTTCACGAAAAATCTGCTGAATATTGGCGCGGCTTTTATCCTGATGTTTGGATTATTTGAGTTTTATGAGTTCGTAAAGAAGAAGCTTAAAATTTCTGAAGACATTAAGAAAATGGAAGAAGTTTTTCCTGATTTTATTTCGCTTATGGCGTCGAATCTTCGGGCGGGAATGACGATTGACCAGGCGATGCTGTTGAGTTCGAGGGAGGAATTCGCTCCCTTGGACAAGCAGATTGTAAGAGTTGGCAAAGATATTGTCACCGGCAAAAAAGTAAATCTTGCTCTAAGCGATATGGCTGTAAGAATTAATTCTGAAAAAATTAAAAAAATAATAATGCTTATAACTTCTGGAATGGGCGCGGGCGGGAATTTATCTGTGCTGCTTGAAGAGACTGCTACAAATATGCGGGAGAGGAATTTTGTCGAGAAGAGAGCTGCTTCAAATGTTTTGATGTATGTTATTTTTATTTTCTTTGCTGTTGCATTCGGGGCGCCGCTTTTGTTTGGTTTGTCGTCGGTTTTGGTTGAGATTTTGACGAATATGCTGAGCAGCCTTCCTTCGGATGGAATGAACGTTAGTCTGCCTTTTACCCTGACGAACGTTACTATTTCTTTGAATTTTGTTGTTTACTTTTCAATTTTATTTATGGTAGTCACAGATATACTGGCTTCTTTTGTTTTGGGATTAGTGAATAAAGGAGAAGAGAAGGAAGGAGTTAAATTTATTATTCCGATGATAGCGATTGGATTGGTGATTTATTTTATTTCGAGGGTTATTTTATTGAGATATTTCTCGGGGGTTTTCGGGTAGGATAGTTATTAGTAAATAAATTATATTTGTTTCTGGACGCAATCGGGCTTACTAATTTTTAGTATATAAATTATATCGCTGCGTGACGCATTTGGACTTGCCAATTTTTGCGACTGGCAAGTCTTATTGTTAACAGCTCACTCCGTTCGCTGGTGCGCACCGAGTAATTGCTTCGCTGACAATCGCGAGTCTTATCGGTAAAATTCGCTCCGCGAATTTGGCGACGCATCAACTCTGCGAAATTCGCGTGGCGAACTAATTTTTTTGGAAGGGAATAATTATCAGAAATGTATTCGTTAAGTTTTTATAGACTATTTGGTTTTGATAACGATGGTAAAAAGAGGAAAGAAAAAAAATAGCAACGCGCTGAAGAAAAAAGCTGCTAAGAAGATTGCGAAGAAGGTTACAAAAAAGATTGGGGGGCGGAGAGCTAGGAAGATTGCGAAGAAGAGGCACGCGAAGAAGATTTTGGGCAAGAGACATTTGAAGAAAAATTTTTTTAGGAGAAAGGAGTCGGACAGAGTTGTCACGGGAATTTATAATTTTGACGGGCTTATCGGCGGAGGATTTGAAAAAAATTCTACGAATCTTGTCGTCGGCGGTTCTGGCGCAGGGAAGACAATTTTCGCCACGCATTTTTTGGTTGAAGGAATGAAAAAAGGAGAGAAAGGATTGTACGTGACTTTTGAGGAAAAGAAAGAGCAATTTTTTGAAAACATGAAAGATTTTGGATGGGATTTGGCGGATTATGAAAAGAAGGGGCTTTTTACTTTCTTGGAATATTCCCCGCACAAGGTCAAGACAATGCTTGAAGAGGGCGGCGGGACTATCGAGAGTGTTATTCTTAAGAAAAAAATTTCAAGAATGGTCATAGACAGCATAACTTCTTTTGAATTATTGTTCGAGGGAGAATTAGCCAAGAGAGAAGCTGCCTTGGAACTTTTCGGAATGATTAGAGATTGGGACTGCACTTCTTTGCTTACGCTGGACGAGAATGTCGAAGGCAAGGGGCTGACTTCGGGGACTATGGAGTTTGAAGCTGATTCAATAATTTTGCTTTATTATATCAGGAATAAGAACGAGAGACAAAGACGAATTGAAGTTGTGAAGATGCGGGGAACAAAACATTCGTCAAGTCTTTATAATTTTGAAATTGGAAAAAGGGGAATTATTATTGGAAAGAGTGCGGTTAGGGGGTAGCTATGAAATTAAAAAAAGCACAAGGTGCTGAGTACAGCCCCAAAGCGCTTTCGAGTACGAAAGCCCAAGCATGGGGATTTGACTTGACTATCGGATTTGTTATTTTTACTGTCGCAATTGTCTCTTTTTATTTTTTTGCGGTGAATTATCCTACGGATAACGAAGAGAATTTTCAGGAGATGCAGTATGAGGGGCAGCTGATTGGAGACAATCTGCTTTCTGAGGGAAGCCCTTTGGACTGGACTTCTGATAATGTTTTGAGAATCGGAATAGTCAGCGACGACAAGATAAACGAGACGAAGCTGGCGAGGTTTGCTGCTCTTGCTGGTTCGGATTACGGCAGGACGAAGACGTTGTTTAATGTCCGGCACGATTATTTATTAAATTTTTCAGAATCTTTGGATGTTGGCGGGGCGCAGGTTCAGCAAATTGGAAATGTTGATTTTAGTTCAGAGAATTTGGTAAAAGTAATAAGACTTAGCTCGTATAAGGGCGAGCCGATAACATTAAGTATATATTTGTCTGATTAAATTTAAGATGGTGAAATTTAGAAAAGGGGTTTTTTTCAGCACGGACGCTTTGATAGCTTTGATACTGATATTTTTAGTCTTGATTGTTTTTTATCCGATTTTTGCCGAGATAAAACCTACTTCAGAGGTTCATTACGATGTCTTGAACTTGCTTTCCTCTTTGAAAGTTGGAGAGATAGAAAACAGTTATGCCCAGGCGCTGATCAACAGTCACGTGATAAACAACACGAATTACAGCTTGCTAGAACAGATAGGGGAATTTTCTCTCAACGACATTGCCACAGCCAAATCCTTTACGCAAAATGTTATGAGCGAATTGGATTTTGGAAATGAAAATTTTGGAATTTGGTACAACGACGCTTTAATTTATTCCCATAATACTTCTTCGTTTGAGGAAGCAGAGAGAGTTGAAACTGCGAGGCATATAATTTCAGGGCTGAAGTCTGGACAGGACGCGACTGGTTTTGCTGCGCGGGCTGGTTTGGCGAGCAATTACAGCCAGAGGTATTATTATTTTGGAGGATATGCCGGCGACGGAAATCTTTCTTTTAAAATTGATTATGAAGGAGTGATTAGTTCTGCTGAGATGGAGATAGCAATCAACAAGGATTTTGAATTATTTATTAATGGGATTGATTCGGGGAGCTATAATAAATCCACTTCAGAGTTTACTCCTTCGAGATATGCTATTCCTGCAACGAATTTTCATACGGGTTCGAATGAAATTAAATTAATCGGAAATAATTTGTATATTGCCGGCGGTTTTTTTAAGATAGGATACAAGAGCGATGTTGAGTATGAGCAACCGGATAAATATCATTTTCCGGGGGTTGAGGGAGCTGTTAATGTTTATGACGGGTTTTACGTTCCAGGGAATTTGGATGGAATGAAAGTGAATCTGCATCTGAATTGTTCAGATATCGATGTATTTTTGAATATCGGAAATGTAACTGTTTTTGACAGGGCTACGCTTGGCGAAGAAAACATAACAATAACTGATGCAGAACTTGATTCGAAATTGGATTATAATTTTCTCTCCAGAAAAACTGTTCCTATAAGGCTTGGCTTGAGAGAGTCGTTTGGAGGAGAAAATCGGGCGATTGATGTTTTTTCTGCTGCTGAACTTTCAGGAAGTATGAATCAGAATGTTCCTGCGGTTGGAAAAAAGGTGTTAGATCTTGTTCAAGAAGGAAATGAGATGTTTATTTATTCTATTTTGAATATTTCTGGAAGCAAGCTTGGATTAATTGGATTTAGCAAAGATGCCGAGGATGCAACTCAACAGCACGATCTTTCTACAGATATTGTCTCGTTGAATAATACTGTTTATTCTTGGAAAGGCGGCGAGGGCTCATGTACTTGTTGCGGCATTGATAAGGCTGTCGAGAAACTTCTTGTGCAGTCTTCTCCTTCGAGATATAGGTCTATTGTGCTAATGAGCGACGGCAAGGCGAACACCGCATGCGTCAGCGGCGATGCAAAGCAGGATGCTATTAATTCTGCCTGCAATGCGTGGGAAAATAATGGCATTCAAGTGCATGTAATAGGATTTGGACCAACGACTACTATTGATGAGGCAACTTTGCAGGCAATTGCGCAGTGCGGCAACGGGACGTATATTTATGCGAGTGCATCAAAGCTAACAGACGCTTATATCCAGATGGCTAATCTTCTAAGCACTTTTTATGTCGGGCAGACAGTCGGAGTTCTTGGAAATATCAGAATGAAACTTTTCCCGGACTCTTACATAGAATTTGATTATGCCAAGACAGCTGCTCCGTTTGGACTGTACATCACTTCGGAAAATAGTTTTAGTGACGCTTATTCGGGAAGTTTTAATGTTCCTGCCGGAAGCCAGGTACTTGATATGAATGTTGTTTCTTATTCCGGACCGAGATGGACTGATTATGTTGAAGTGAATGGAAATAAAATATACAAACTGAGCGATTACGGAACAAATTATATTATGCTGGGCGATCCGTACACTTATAACTCGCCTGTTTCGCTTGTTACGCCCGGAACAAATTATGTTAATCTTACTACGGCGCTAAACATCACCAGCAATTTTTCTGGTTCTGTTTCAAATAAAATTATTTACACTCTTGTGAGAAATGTTTCTGTGTTTTCTGACATTATGGTGACGGCAAACGGATGCCTCTGGGATGTTCAGTTCGACGGTGTTGTTTCTTCTGTTGCGATACCTTCTTCCTATACGGGAACTGAGAAATGCGTTTATAACGACACGGAGCAGAAAATTTCTAATCCTAATGACGCGTATCAGATTGCTGTGATGGGGCTTTTGCAGCAGCTTGATTTAAATGCCGACGGGAAAGTTGATGTCGCTTTTGGAGCAGGAGACTTAAATGTTTTTCTGGATGAAGTTGAAGGAATTCCGATTCCATGGTCAATTGAGGTGGAGGCGAGATTATGGTATTAAACAAAAAAGGCGAGACTAGGGCATTAAACAAAAAAGGCGAGATTATGGTATTAAACAAGCGCGGAATGTTTTTTACTTTGCTGGCAATTGTGATTATTTCTATTTTTGTTTTGTCTTTTATTTTTATTCCGGGACGCGACGAAAGGAAAACTGTCGAGAGAAGAATCAAGACGATGAATAATTTTGTTTTTGCAGTTGAAGAGGATTTGCCGAGGCATTTATACACTGCAGGTTTTAGGAGCATATTTATTTTTGAGAGGGAAATTTTTGAGGGGGAGAGCTATATTACTAACTTAAATGGAAAGTTTAATGAACTGTTTTTTTACGGGACTTTGGGGGGGCAGAAAGAAGAGCTGATGAGAGATGCTAATTTTTCTAAGATAGAAGAAAAGCTGAGAGAGAAAGCGACGAAGATTAATGCAAATCTTAGCTTGTTCAATGCCAGCGTTGAGATTTCGCAAGCGGACCCGTGGAACGTCAGGGTTCGATTGAACGCTACTTTGGTTATTGAAGATTACAGCGGATTGGTCGGCTGGAATAAAAATTCTGTTTTCGACGCGTATATTCCTATTTCGGAATTTGACGATCCGATTTATGTTATCGGGACGAATGGACAAGTTTTGCACAAGATGGTTCAGGCGAACGACACTAATTTTGCGGATAATGGTGTTTTGATTGAGCACGTGTATCATTCGTATTACATTGCTTCTCCAAATCGCGGGTCGAGTTTTCTTGACAGATTGCAGGGAGATTTTTCTGCAGACGCAAACGGAGTTGAGTCTTTAGTTAACTTGCAGGAGCTGTCGCAGAAGGGGATTGCTGCAAAGCCGGGAAAGTCTATTGTTGATTATATTTACTTTTCGAATGAAAATCCTGCCAGCTGCGTTGTTGATTCGGGTTTGCCGTCGTGGTTTAGACTGGATGATCCTTTGCATACGGGGATTTATCAGGCTAGTTGCGCTTAATTTTTCTGGGGGTTTAGATAGGTTGAGATTTTTAGGGAGATAATTATCTGGATAGAATCGAGAAATTGTTCTTCTCGGCGCGCATTTGGACGCACAATTTTATTCGGTTGTGCGTCTTATCATTAACCAAATTCACTTCGTGAATTTGGAGAGCGCGCCGAGCAATTTCCGAGAATTTTTACTAATGATAATGACTAACTTGTGAACAGAGCAATTTCCGAAAATCGCTGATTAACGAGATTTGTCAAGGGATTGATAATTTATGATAATGGCTGGAATGAATTAGCAGACGGTTTTTGTTGGAACTTTTTCTGTGAAGATGTCGCAGGTTAATTCTTTTTCTGCGTCTGGGCTTGTGATTTCGAATGTTTTTTTGAATTCTGTTTCTTGTCCAGGGCTTAGTGCTGCTTGAAGAGATTCTTGCTGAATGATTTGTTGTGTTGAAATTTCTTTTAGGATGAAATTAACTTGAAACATTCCGGAGGTTGTGTAATCGAGATTTTGCGCATTTACAGAGCAGACTACTTTTTTTTCTGTGCAAATTCCGTCTTGGTAATTAAGACAGGTTTGGATTTTGTTGAATTTGTAGAGAGAGTAAGAGATTTGTTCTGTTGTGCATGTTGGAGAAATTGCTGCTGCGCTGATTCCGCCGCTACTACTACTTCCTCCGCTACTTCCTCCATCACTTCCTCCACTTTCTCCTCCGCCGCCACCGCCGCCACCGCCTGAACTTGCTGGAGATGAAGAAGTTGTGTCAGAAGACTGCGTATTTTGCGAGGGATTTTGTTCTGATTCTTTTTCAGTTTTTGAAATTGCCGACGAGGTTAAATTTTCATTTGGAGATTTGGAGATGCTGTAAATCAGAAAAGAAATCATTGCTAATGCGAAAATTATTACTACAATAATTAGTTTTTTCATTTTAAACAGAGGAGAGTAATGTTTATAAAGTTCTTTGTTTTAATCTTTGGATAATTAAAGAGATTTTTAATAAAGACAAAAAGGAGGTAAAAATATGAAAAAGAAAGGACAAGCAGCTATGGAGTTTTTGATGACTTATGGCTGGGCTATTTTGGCTGCGATAATTGTTATCGGAGTGATTGCGATTTACTTTAGACCTGGGAATCTTGTAGGGCAGGCAAGTATTTTTAGTCCGCCGTTTACTGCAGTATCACAAGCGATTACTGCCTCGAATGAGATAGCTAGAATAGAACTAAGAAACAGCGGAGCAGAATCATTAAGTCTTGCGGCAGCACCAACAGCGACTATAAACAATCCTTCTGGAGGAACTTGTACTCCTGTTTTGTCAGCTACCCAAGGAGGAGCAACTGTGGCTTACCCATATACTTGGAACTCTGGAGTAACGCTCTTTTTAGACTGTACAAGCAGCGCAGATTTAGTTGCAGGTAAAACTTTTGATGCTGATATTACAGTAACGTACACGAGTGGCGCAGGTACGCTAGCAAAAGTTTCTACTGGAACAATTTCTGGTAAAATCAACGCTTAAATTTAATTTAATTTATTTTTTTAATTCATTTTTATTTTTTTCAATTAGTCGGGACTGGGAGATAATTATCGGGAAGAAAAATCCTTGAAGGGTTGTGAATTAATTGTTTGTGAAGGCAATCAGCAGAATAAGAATTCAGAGGGATTGGTGAATTAATTTTATATTGGAGAGTTGTTAGCACAAAATCCTTTTGCCGAAAGAATTAAAAACTTGAATTTTCTGTAATAATCATATACGCTCATCCTTGCTTGTCAAGGGATGGGCATTTTTAATATGAAAAGAGTTGCTGTTTTTATAGACGGTAATAATTTTTATTTTGGTTTAAGAAAGTTATTTGGAAAGAACAAAAGTTTGAAGAATTTTGATTTTGCAAAATTTGCTCAATTTTTAGCAGGGAAAGAAAAAGTTACAGCAATTTATTATTACAATGCTTTATTAGACAAAGAGCATAATTCAAAGAAATATGAAAGTCAAAAAGAGTTTTTTGAAAAATTGAAGCAAATTCCGAACTTTCATCTGGTTTTATGCAAATTACTTAAACGGAGCATAACTGGAACAAATAAGTTTTATTACATAATAAAGGAAGATGATATAAACATGGCTGTTGATATGGTTGAAAACGCCTGTGACAATAATTTTGATATTGCTATTCTTGTTTCTGGTGATGGCGACTTTGTACCTGCTGTTCGTTCGGTGAAAAAGAAAAATAAACTTGTAAAAAATGTTTATTTCAAAAATAGTTCTTCTAGAAATCTTAAGAATTTTTGCGATGAATCTTTAGAATTGACAAAACAAACACTGGAAGAATTATTTTATAGTTAAATCAATGAATTAATTGTTTGTGAAGAAGAGGTTTAAACATCTAGGCAGAGATTAGACCGATGAATTTATGATAATTATTAGTATATAAATTATATGCGTTTCGGCACGCAATTGGACTTGCCAATTTTAGTTGCTGGCAAGTCTTATCGGTAAAATTCGCTCCGCGAATTTAGCGTGCCGAACTAAATTTTGTGATGATTAGAAGATTCCATTTTATTAGAAGTATTAGAAAAAATTATAAACTGACTTTTTATTGATTTGGAGTGACAGACGAGAAAATTACAATAGAAAATTTTGAGAAATTAGATTTAAGAGTTGGAGAAATAATTTCTGTGGAGGAGCACCCTAATGCTTCTAAGCTGTTGGTTTTGAGAGTTGATTTTGGCGAGGAGATTGGGGAGAGGACGATTGTTGCTGGTTTAAGGAATCATTATTCTGCTGATGAGTTAGAAGGGAAGAAAGCGGTTTTTATTGTTAACTTAGAACCTGCGAATTTGCGAGGGGTGGAAAGCAACGGAATGATTCTTGCTGCTTCGAATTCTGACAAGAGCGAGGTTAAAATTTTGATTACCGACGGAGATTTAGAAGCCGGCAGCAAGGTTAGCTAAAATGCGGAAGAGATACACTATTTTTAGCAATCCCAAGAAAATTTACAGGGAGATGATTCGCGACATAAGAAAGGCGAAGAGATTTGTTTACTTAGAAACTTATATTTACAGCAGAGATAAAGTCGGAAAAGAGTTCCGCGAGATTTTGACGAAGAAGGCCAAGGAGGGCGTTAAAGTAAAATTATTGCTTGACGGGTGGGGGAGTTCTGCTGACAAGAGATTTTTTAGGAGACTGATTGCGAGCGGAGGAGAAGTCAGATATTTTCGGGAAATGAGATATTTCACAAGAATGTTCAAGAAAAATCATGAAAGAAACCACAGGAAATTATTGTTGATTGACGGGCAGGTTAGTTACATTGGCTCTATGAATATTACGGCGTCCTGCCTGGAGTGGAGAGAACTTGTTTTGAGAATTGGGGGAAGGATGGCTTACGCGTTTAGGAAATCGTTTTTGCACAGCTGGAACAATTACGGTGCTTTCGGGGCGAAAAGACTGAACACGATAATTCACAAAGGTTTTGAAATATTACTTGACGTTCCCGCGCATCCTCGAAGAGACACTCATAAAAAATATGTTGAATTGCTGAATCGGGCTAGAAAAGAGATTTCAATTGTTACGCCGTATTTTGTGCCGTCGCAGTCTGTGATACGGGCGTTATCCGACGCTGTCAGGCGCGGAGTTAAAGTCACGCTGATTATTCCAAAACGTTCTGATGTCAGGACAGCTGATGTGCTGAGGGATGTTTATCTTGGAAAGTTATTTTTATCCGGAGTCAATATCAAATGTTTTTATCCGAGAAATTTGCATTCAAAACTTTTGATTGTGGATAATGCTTTTTTCTTGCTGGGCTCTTCGAACGTAGATTACAGGAGTTTTTTGCATCAGTACGAACTTAATCTTTTTGGAACTGACGAGACAGTAATTGATCTTTTGGAAAGATATTTTGAGAATACTTTGAAATTCAGCGAGGGGTTTAATTACGCCGGGTGGAAAAACCGTTCTAGGATTACTAAGATTTTGGAGCATTTGCTGAAGAAGGTGAAGAGGTATTTCTAGATTTAGGAAAGAAAAACAAAGAAAATTCTTTAATGCATTTTGGAATTCCTTATAATTTTCTTAAGTTTATCAATTAATATCTTCCGAGAAGCATGTCAAAGAAAGAAACTTTATCCTTGTAATCCACGCCAGATATTTTCGCTGCGATTTTTTTGTATGCTCTTGCTGCTTTTGATTTTGGGTGGGTGTGTATAATTGCGTCTTTCATGACAACAGACATCTGGATATTTTCGTCTTCGGGAACTATTCCTAAGATTGGGAGTTCCAGCATATCTTGTATGTTAGCTATCGGCATTTCTGTGCTGTTGTTTCTTACCCTTGTTACTATAACTCCCTTGATTTCTTTGCCGAGCTGTTCTGCTAGTTTTGCTGTTTTTAGCGCGTCTGTAACCGCCGGTATTTCCGGGTTTGTTACGATTATAATTTCATCTGCTGACTCTATCGCTGCTGTTGCTTCATCTCCAAGCCCTGCCGAGGAATCGTAAATCACGTAGTCTGCAACTTTTCTTAATTTTTTTGATAAATCTTTCAGCTTGCTGTGGTCTAGTCTTTTTAGCTCGCCGATTGAAAGCGAAGAAGGAATTATTTTAGTGCCTGACTCGTGCTCGTAAATCGCGTCAGAAACTTTTGCTTTTCCAAGCAGAACGTGATTCAGAGAAACGGGGACAATCGGGGCGCCTAAATGCAGTCCGACATTTGGAGTTGTGAGATTTGCGTCTACGATTATCACGTCTTTTCCGAAGAAATTTAATGCGGCTGCAAGATTAATGGAAGTTGTAGTTTTTCCGACGCCACCTTTTCCAGATGTTATTGTTATTATCCGACTCATTGTACACTTAATGTGTTTTTATTTAGTAAAGAAAGTTATCTGAGTGCGCTTATAAACTTTTCTAGTATTGCGGCGTATTCTTTTAGCTTGTCCAGATTTATGTTGATTGTTTCGCCCCTGTAGATTACCTTTAGATTCACTCCTTTTCTGAATTCGTTTTCGCGGATTTTGTCGCATTTGTCCAAATCCCTGAAAAGTTCGTAGAGCTTTAATGTTTCAGATATCTCCGGCTTGTTTGTATAAATTTGCTTTAACTGGACTTGCTTGGCTCTCGGAGCGTCTGGTATTGGCTTCCATTTTTTTTCTTTTTTTGCTTTTTCTACTAACTTGTCCATGCCTTTGTCAATCATATTTTTCCAGCGGGAGAGGAGATTTATGATTACATCGCAGGTTTTTGTATACTTTAAACTGACATACAATAGGTGGTCCGCGCTTATTTTCTCTTTTATTATTTCTTCCATAAATGCATTTAATGTAAAATTTGCTAACGACTACTAAGGAGGGGTTATTTATATATGTTTCTTTTTGGTTTGTAGGTTAAATTAGAGAATTTGCAGCATGCTTTGCTTGCAATTTTTGAAGCGAGAGTCTTATCAGACAATAAATCAAATAGACAAGAAGAAAGTTTAATAATCTGTGTTAATATTATGTTAGATGAAAAAGAGGACTATAAAAAAACATAAAAATTATTTTAATAAAACTAAAAAATATTTTGTTTTGATTTTTCTGATCTTTGTTTTTATTCTGATTAGTTTGAATTTTGTGAGCGCTGCGGGTTTAACGCCGATTGCGCGCTGGGATGTTGTTCTGTATCAGAGAATAAATTTTGGAGAGACTTTGAATTTGGGAGTTGTTGCGTTTTCTAAGGAAGGAATTGACAGAGTTGAATTTTTAATTTCGGGGCAGGGATATTCCGGGGGAATTAAAACAGCGACGGAAATGAGCTTGAATCCGCAGACAGGTGTTTGGGAATATTGGGTGCCTTTGTCTGCTTCGGAATTTTCTTCTGACGGAGTGATAAATGTTGAGGCGGTTGTTTATGGGAGAGATGGGGGAGTGAGAGATAAGAATACTGGCGGAGGAAATCTTGGACTTGACGAATTGAAGTTTACTGTGAATCCGCTTGGAAGTTTAGTTCAAGTTGAAGCGTGGGTTGCTGTGAATGGAAGTGATTCTACTGGATTACTAAACGATCCGACGCGACCTTATCTTACAATTGGAAAGGCTCTTGACTCCATAATGGGATGGAGAAATATTAATGGATTTGGAAATAATGTCGATGGCGGGATTGTTTATTTATTTCCCGGAGGTCATAGAATGACAAACGGAGGATTTGAATATAATTTTTCAGGCGTTAACGAGTGGATTACAATCAAACCTTCCGCAGGCGGGACGAGAGAAAATACCATTATCAATCAAAGCGCAGGCACTCCAAAGATTAATTTGTTAAAAATAGAAGGGATTAGTTTGAAGAGCTATGGGCAAGGAGGGTACGCGATAAATCCTACATCGGTTTTTACAGGGGCTATGAATCTTTGGATAGATGATTCGGATATTATTGGTTCTGGATGGCAGACTCCTGGAAGTTCACCGATTGGATTAAATGTTGGACCTAAATATTACACAAATTCTTACTTTTATGACATACAATATCCTATTTATGGATCTGTGCGATTAAGCAGAAATGTAAGAGTCGAACATATCGGCGGGGACGCGTTTTCAGCTGTTCCTTTTATTATCAATGCAAATATTTCTGGATTGGATCCGGGATCAACTGGCGAGCATTCAGATGCATGGCAGTCTCCTTCCTATAACGACCTAGAGGGGATGCAAAACTGGATAGTTTATAATTTTCAGGCGAGAGATTTGCATTATCAGGGAATATTTGGGAGAGTGTCTGTATTATCAAAAAACAATGCATTTGTAAATTTGTTTATTGAAATGCGCGGTCCGTTCCGAGGCACGCATGCTGATTTAACAGACTCTATGGGCGCAAGCCTTAGTGGAGAATTTGATCATTTTTTGGTATGGCACACAACAGTCATTGGGCCTGCGAACATACCTTCTTTTTTTGCTATGCACGATGAGTCAACAACTGGCAGATTTAGAGCATCAAATTCTTCATTCATAGGAAACGCATTTCAGGAATTTAGGTCTAATCAAGGAGACAGCTGGACAGAGACAGCGGACGTGCTTTTTAATTCAAATCATTATAACATCACAGAAACAGCAACAGCTTATACGCCCGGGGAGAATTATACGACTGGAGATTTTGGAATATTTCTTGATTCCAGCAGCAAGTATTTTGGATATCCTTTTGTATCTTCTGTTTTGCTAAATAAAGTTTTTCCTTTAAATGTTCCTGTCGATGCTGATAATAATTTAAGAGTTAATGGGGGGGACGTTGGATCTTTTGAATATATTTCTGAAACGTTACCTGTTCAAGTGAATTGCACGATAAAGAAAGCGTATTGGAAAGTGGTATGAAGATTTGGTGATTAAATTTTTTACGTCGTTGAGATTATTCAGAGAGTTTTAAAATCGCTTCTGCGATGTCTCCGTTGCTGGATTCTAATGCTTCTTTTGCTTCTGACTCAGAACAATTTGCTTTTTCCATTACTAATTTTATATCTTCTTCTGAGATATTTGTCTCTTCTGTTGCGTCGCCGGTGATTTGGAAAGATTCCTGCCCCTGCATTTTTATTCTCGTCACGCTCGGATTTTGGATTATTATTTTTGAATTGTCTTCTTTTTCGATTATTACTCTTTCTGCGGGGATTTCTTCTTGGGAGATTCCCATTTGTTTCATCAGTCCCTGCATTTTTTTTGGGTTGAATCCGCCGAGTCCGGGTAGCATTTTAGTTTTTAGAAGGGAGGTTATTTATATTTTTTGGAAGATAAATTATTAAATTGCAATGGGCCAGAAAATTTTCAGGATTAGAACTAAAGCAAGAATTCCGATTACGAATCCGATGACTGCTGCCGGCGAAATCATGAATCTTGATTTGTATTCTTCGTCGTAACGCATGAGTCCGCCGAAAACGCCGGGCATGTGTATTTGTTGTTGTGCCATGTTAATTTGGAGATTCCAGGGTTTTTAATAGTTTTGGAGCTGTTAGAGGATATTATTGAGAAATTTTTAGAAGATAATTAGTGTGAAGAATATTTTATGATAAATGCTTAAAGGTTATTCATTTAATTTATTCAATAGTTTATTTTTATCTTTTCCAGAAACATTTTTGCCCCAGAGGACGAAGAGTTTGTTTATTTTTCTCCAGTATTCTTTTGGTGCGATTTTTTTTAGTTCGATTTCTGTCTGCCCGGGATTTTTTGTTTTTACTAAACCGATAACATTAGAGATTCTGTGAACGTGCGTGTCGACGGTAATTGTATCTTGGTTGTGAACTTCTGACAAGATAAGATTTGCAGTTTTTCTGCCGACGCCGGGAATTTTAATTAGAGAATATATTGTATCGGGAACTTTTCCGTTGTGATTTTTTGTTAAGTATTGCGCTGCCGCGATAATGTTTTTTGATTTTGTTTTATTGTAATTCATTGAGTTTAGGAGATTTAGAACTTCGGGGTAATGAGCTTTTGCAAGAGATTCGAGGGAAGGATATTTTTTGAAAAGAGATTCTGCAATAGGAATTGTTGTTTCGTCTCTGCTTTGGGCTGACATTATTGTTGATATGAGGACTTGCCAATCTAAAAACCATCCTTCTGCTGCTAATCTTTTTGAGGAGTTAGAGTATTTTTTTTCTGCTGCTTTGAAAATTTTTAGGAAGTATTGTTTTTTGTTCATAAGATTATCCTTCCTTTTTGTATTTCTGCTAAGGTATAAGAATATAAAATATGTTCTGCTGCTAGAACGCGGGCTGCGAGAGTTTCCGGAGTGTCTGTATTGTATCTCGGGACTTTTAATTGCGTGAGAATTTTTCCTCTGTCATATTCTTCATTTACAATGTGCACTGTTGCTCCCGATTCTTTATCTCTACTTTGAATTACTGCTCTATGAACATCTATTCCATAAAGTCCAGCGTATTTTGGGAGCAATGCGGGATGAATATTTAAAAAATAGTTCGGAGAGAAAGCCGATAAAACAAATTGTGGAACTTCCTTCATGAATCCTGCAAGAACTCCAAGATTAACTTTGTGTTCTTTCAATTTATTTAATACTTTCTGCCAAGGGTCTTGTGAATTATTTTTATTAAAACAATATGAAGGAATTGAGTATTCGTCTGCTATTTGGATAACGCCGGCTGTTGTATTGTTTGTTATTATGACAGATGCTTTTGCTTCAAGCCTGCCTGATTTAATATTTTCAAGAATTGCTCTAACATTTGAACCGTTATGAGATGCGAGGAAACCAATAGATAGTTCCATATTTTCTGGGATTTAATCAGGCTTATAAATTTTCTGGGAATTTGAAAATTTTTCTGCTTTTAACCCTAAACACCAAAATTTAAAATCCTGTGTTTCTTGAAATAAAGATGGCGGAAATTTTGAATAACAGAAATGTTTATATAATTAACGATTCTATTAATAATACTTTAAGTCCCCGGTATCTCCTTCGGACATGCCGGGCTTCATTCTCTTTTTTCTGGAGGGTTTTATGAGTGCTAAAGCAATTATTTTTTTTGATGCAAACAACTGGTATCATAATGTTAAGAATTATTTTAAACCAAGCGACATAGACATAAAATTATTCAAAGATTTAATTGCTGAGCGATTTGATTTAGAAATTGTCGAGGTAAGATGGTATGCGTCTATGCCAAGTTTAGCTGATGGCGAATTAATGTATAAAAGGCACAGGAATTTTTTAGGAGGTTTAGAAAAAAAAGGAGTTAAACTTATAACAAGAAAATTACAAAGACTATCAAATAAAGAAAGTTTAAAAAAGAAACAAGACGCGCTTGACGATTTAGACTTATGTGCTGTTTGCAAACCCTTAGTTGAAGCAGCCTTTCTTGATTTAGCGGATATTAAGAAAAAAGAAAAGGGAATTGATGTTTGGATTGCCATAGACATGATTAATCTTTCTGTTATCGAGGACAAATGTGATACATGCGTTTTAGTTTCTGGCGATGCAGATTTTGTGCCTGCTTTGAATCTTATAAAAAAGAAAGGTAAAGAGATTTTAACTGCTATGACTCCTAAAGGATATTCTTCAGAACTGAGAAACAGTTTTCCGTATTTTATTTTAAAAAAAGAAATATTAATTAAGTGCATGAGAGATTATAAAGAGATGAAACAGGAGAACAAATAATGGCAGACTTGGATTTGAAATCAATTGAGAAGAAATGGGCGGAATACTGGGAGAAAGAGAAAATTTTTAAGTTTAATCCGAAGACGGGGAAAAAGATTTATTCGATTGACACGCCGCCGCCGACTGTTTCCGGAGAGATGCACATCGGGCACGCTTATTCTTATTCGCAGGAAGATTTTATTGCGCGGTATAAGCGGATGCGGGGATTTGAAGTATTTTATCCGTTCGGAACAGATGATAATGGTTTGCCGACGGAGAGACTGATTGAAAAATTAAAAAATGTTAAAAGCAAGAGCATGACGCGGGCTGATTTTATTGACTTGTGCTTGAAAACATTGAAGGAAATAACGCCGGCATTTATCCAGGACTGGAAAAATCTTGGAGTTTCGTGCGACTATGGGATTTATTATTCTACGATTGACAAGCACGCGAGGAAGATTTCGCAGAAGAATTTTATCGAGTTGTTTAAAGCGGGACGAATATACAAAGAATCATTCCCGACGATTTACTGCCCTGAATGCCAGACGCCTGTTGCGCAGGCTGAGTTGGAAGATAAAAATTTAGGGAGCTTGTTCAGCACTTTGAAGTTTAAAGTTGATGGAAATGATTTGGGAATTGCTACAACGCGGCCGGAATTATTAGGCGCGTGTGTCTGCGTTTTTGTAAATCCGCGAGATAAAAGATACAAAAATTTGATTGGAAAAAAAGCAAGAGTTCCGTTGTTCGGGCATGAGGTTCCGATAATAGCTGACGAGTCTGCTGATATTGAAAAGGGGACGGGTGTTTTGATGGTTTGCTCTTACGGGGATAAATACGACGTTGACGCGATTAAAAGAAATAAACTGCAGCCGAGAATAATTTTTTCACATAATGGGACTTTGAATATCAAGGGATATGAAGGAATGAAGATTAAAGACGCCCGAAAAAAGATTTTGAAGGAACTGGAAGAAAAGGGATTGATAATTGAGCAGAAACAGATTGAGCACGCTGTTAATGTGCACGACAAGTGCGGAACTGAAATTGAGTTTTTGCCTGTTGAGCAGTGGTTTATTAAAATTCTCGACAAGAAATCTGAATTGATAAAACAAGGAAAGAAAATAAAATGGCATCCGGAGTTTATGTTCAAGAGATACGAGAATTGGATAAAGGGGCTTGAGTGGGACTGGAGCATTTCGAGAGATAGGCATTTTGGAGTGCCGATTCCGGCGTGGAGCTGTGCAAAGTGCCGGAAGATAATTATTGCTGATGAAAAAGAATTGCCTGTTGATCCTTTGCAGACGAAGAAAAAATGTCCTGACTGCAAATCTGAATTAGAGGCTGAGAAGCAGGTTTTTGATACGTGGATGACTTCGTCATTGACTCCGCAGATTGCTTCTTCGCTAGCCGGCGGAAAAATCAAAATTCCTTATGACTTGAGGCCGCAGGCGCACGATATTATCAGAACTTGGGCGTTTTATACTATTACAAAAAGTTATCTGCACGAAAATGAGATTCCTTGGAAAAATATTTTCATATCGGGATTTGTGACACTGGGCGGAGAAAAAATGAGCAAATCGAAGGGAAATATAATTCGGCCGCAAATCGTGATGGATAAGTATGGAAGCGATGCTTTGCGCTACGGTGCTGCTTCTTCGAAACTTGGAGAAGACTTGGATTATCAGGAAAAAGATTTGATTACTGGAAAGAAATTCGTTACAAAAATAATGAATGCTTCGCGGTTTGTTTTTATGAATCTGGCTTATCAAGACAAAATGCCTAAGTTGTGCGAGAGTGATAGATTGTTTTTGTCAGAGCTGAATAAACTGGTTAAGAGAGTTACCTCTGCTTTTGAAGAATATAATTATTCTCGGGCTAAGCTAGAAACAGAGAAATTTTTTTGGGAGGTGTTTACTGATAATTATTTGGAGATTGTCAAGGGCAGAGTTTATAATGGGAATGCTTCGGAGAAAGCGTCTGCGTTTTATGCTCTTTATCACGGTTTGCTGACGATATTAAAATTAATGGCTCCGTTCACTCCGTTTATTTCGGAAGAAATTTACCAGACTTATTTCAGAAAACATGAAGGGAGGAAGAGCATTCATCTTGAAGATTGGCCTGTTGAAGGAGGAGTTAGAGAGCTGAGACACGACGACAAAACTTGGGCTGCTTTTCTTGAAATAATCGCGAAAGTTCGGCAGCGAAAGAGCGAGGCTAAGATGGCGATGAATTCGCAGATTGCTTTGACTTTGACTAAAGAGCAGATGAAAGAAATGGAAGAGGTGATTTCTGATTTGAGGAATGTTTGCTGCGCCCGCGAGGTTAATGAGGGGAGAGAGTTTAAGGTGGAATTTTTCTGATTGACTATAGTGCAATTAATTTTATAACTGTTGCTTCGCTGGATTTCTATGGCAGATGAAGATAGTTCTGGCGCAAACTATTCTTTTCGCAATGAATACTTAACAAGCGCGATTATTTCTGAGTTGAGAGATTTGCGTTTGCTAAGAAAAGGATTTAGACATAAAGAAATGACTTATGTTCAGGAGAACGGAAGAAGTTTAAAATTTACACCGGCATTTAAAAGAAAATACGGAGATTCTAACAGCCGCGATTCGTTGGTTAAATATTTGATTAGTCTTAGAAGAGTTTTTAGAGAAAATTTAACACCTGAATGGCCGATTGACGAGAGTTGTCATATTAGAAAATCAAGAAGAAAGATTAGATTAAATCATAATTAAATTTATAACTTGGATTGCAGAAGGATTTTTATGACGAGAAGAAATATTTATGCAAGACTTGCTTTAGCTCAAAGATCTCTTAGATTTGTAGATTCTGACAACGAACTTTCTAATATGGCGAGAGTTGAAAAAGACGGAGTTTATTATACTCATTTATTTCTTGACAGATACTGCCACGGCGGTGTTGTGACTGATAAAATTTTAATGGAACATATTGGGGATTTGGAATCTGCTGCGAGACACGCGATAGGAAAACAGACAACTGCGTGATTTGATAAGTTTTATTAACTTACTTTCTGATAGGGTGATATAAATAAAATTTCCCTGGCGCGAATTGTCGTAACAGTGCGCAATTTGTTTGAAAATTCGCGAAGCGAATTTTCTGCGCGCCAGACAATAATATGACAGAGATAGACCCTAAGAAAAAGAAAGAACTTGAAGATTTGATTGTGCTATTAGACGATATTCGCGGCCGGCACACTGAACTTGTTACTGTTTTGATTCCAGCTGGAACGAACATCAGCCAGGTTGTGCGGCAGCTTGAAGGGGAGAAGAGCACTGCGTCGAATATAAAATCAAGCGCGACGCGGAAGAATGTTATTGTTGCTTTGGAAATGATTATCCGGGAGCTGAAAAAATACAGACAGACTCCGGAAAACGGGCTGGCTGCTTTTGCGGGAAATGTTTCTGAAAAAGAAGGGGTGCAGGATGTTCAGATGTGGATTCATCAACTGCCGAGGCCATTGAATGTCAAGATTTACCGATGCGACCAGAGATTTGTGACAGAGCCGCTGAAAGAAATGGTTGACATCGAAGAAGTTTACGGACTTTTAGTTATGGACAGGCAACTTGCTACGATTGGGTTATTAGAGGGAAAGCAAATTAAAGTTTTGCAGAAATTAACTTCGGGAGTGCCTGGGAAGATTCGGGCTGGCGGTCAAAGTTCTCAGCGCTTTGAGAGAGTTATTGAAGGGCTGGCTAAAGATTTTTACCGTCGGGTAGCTGAAGAAATGAAAAAAATATTTTTTGACATGCCTAAATTAAAAGGAATTTTACTCGGCGGGCCGATTCCGACGAAAGAAGATTTTATCGCAGAAGGGCATTTGGTTACCAAGCTGAAAGAGAAAATTATCGCTGTGAAAGATATAGGTTATGTTGACGAGCACGGGTTGGAGCTGCTAGTTGAAGATTCTAAAGAAGAAATTATGGAGCAGGAATTGATTAAGGAAAAGAAAATTCTTGAGAGATTTTTTCAGACTCTTGGGAAAAATAGAAAATTAGCTGTTTACGGATTGGGGAATGTCAAGACTGCGCTCGGGCGGGGAGCTGTTGACATTGTTTTAATTACTAAAGATTATGATAAGGATGAGATGAAAATTTTGGAGGGGCTGGCTGAAGATACTGGGGCTGAGCTTGTTTTGATTTCGCGGGAGAATCAGGACGGGGAGCAGTTTAATAATCTTACGAAGGGTGTCGGGGCTTTGCTGAGATTTGCGCTGGAGTAAGATTTATTAATCTTGAAATTCTTGGGAGAATAATGAAACAATTTATTGCTGAATTCAAAGAGTTCTTGAAAGAGTATAAAATAGTTGGCTTGGCAATTGCGTTTATTATTGGTGTTGCGGCTACGACTTTGATTAAGTCCCTCGTCGATAATGTTGTTATGCCGTTGATTACTCCGTTTATTCCCGGCGGGGCTTGGCAGAGTGCTGTTTGGACTTTTGGTTCAGTGGTGATTGGGTGGGGCGCCTTTCTCGGGGCTGTGATTAATTTTGTGATAATTGCCTTGGTTGTTTTTATTATCGCGAAATATTTTTTCAAGGAAGAGAAGGTTGGGAAGAAATAGATTAGGAATGTTGCTGAGAGAGAGTAGTTCTATTGAGATGTCATTTTTACGAGTATAGCAAATAATATAAACGAAGCGCTTGTTGAGAAAAGATGGAAGATGAAAAAAGAGCGCCTGATGTGAATACAGCTGTGCGACTGGCTTCGACGGGGAAGAAGCAGGATGACTTGATACTTGAGGCGAAGGGATTTTTCGACGCGCACAAAAAAGAAATAGGAAAATCAATTCGGGCGGGGGAGAATGTTGTCAGGCTGAATTTCTCGCAATTAGCTGAATTTTCTCCTGTTTTGTCCGACAACATGGTTCAGATTCCCGAGGACAGCCTGGCTATTATGGAAACTGCATTGGGAGAGCTCGGATTAGTTGAGAATCCGCGGATTAGACTGGAGGAATTGCCGAGGACTTCTTACATTAAAGTCAGGGACATCAGAGCAAAGCACCTTGACCAGTTATTATGGATTGACGGAATTGTTCGGCAGGCGTCGGATGTCCGCCCGCAGGTTGTCAACGCAAAATTTGAGTGCCCGAATTGCGGCGCGATTTTGTCTGTGCTGCAGATTGACAGAAAATTCAGAGAGCCGTCGAGATGCTCGTGCGGGTGGAAAAGCAATTTTAAAATTTTGTCGAAAGAAATGGTTGACGCGCAGAGACTTGTTATCGAGGAATCGCCTGATGCTTTGGAGGGTGGCGAGCAGCCGAGAAGAATTAATGTTTTTTTGAAAGAAGATTTGGTTGACCCGAAAATGGAGGGAAAGACAACGCCGGGGAGCAGGGTTAGCATTTACGGCATTTTGAAAGAAGTTCCTGTGCCTCTTCAAACAGGAGCGATTTCGACGAGATTTGATATTGCGGTAGAGGCCAATAATGCTATTTCTGGAGAGGAGGGTTTTGAAGATTTAGATATTTCCGACGAGGATATTCGGCAGATTCAGGAGCTGGCTGTTGATCCGAATTTGTATGAGAGACTGTCGAAAAGCATTGCGCCTTCAATTTACGGTTTTGATAAAATTAAAGAAGCTGTATTGCTGCAATTGTTTGGCGGGGTGAAAAAAAAGAAATCTGATGTTGGCTTTACGAGAGGAGATATTCACGTCCTGCTTGTTGGCGATCCCGGTGTTGCGAAATCTGTTTTGCTGAAGTATATTTCGATAATTGCTCCCAAGGGAAGATATGTTTCTGGAAAAGCTGCTACTGCCGCGGGTTTGACTGCTGCTGTCGTGAAAGATGAATTTTTAAGAGGATGGTCGTTGGAAGCAGGCGCGATGGTTTTGTCTAATAAAGGAACTGTCTGCATTGATGAAATTGAAAAAATGAATGAACAGGACAGGAGCACGATGCATGAGGCGATGGAACAGCAATCTGTGACAATTTCCAAGGCAAACATCCAGGCGACTTTGCGAGCTGAAACAACTGTTCTTGCTGCGGGAAATCCGAAGCTCGGGAGATTTGATCCTTACACTCCGATTCCATCTCAAATTGATATTTCTCCTGCTTTGCTATCGAGGTTTGATGTTATTTTTATTATTCGGGATTTGCCGAACAAAGTTCAGGATGCGGCGATTGCGACGCATGTTTTGGAAGAGCACCAGCAAGAGGTAATCAGAGATGTTGTTGAACCAAAACTTTTCAGGAAATATGTTGCTTACGCGAAACAGAAAATAAAACCGCATTTGACTGACGAGGCTGTTGAGGAAATAAAGGAATTTTATATTCGTCTTCGAAATCAGCCGGGGCGGGCGGATTCTGAGCTGAAGCCGATTCCGATTACTGCGCGACAGTTGGAGGGAATTGTCCGATTGGCTGAAGCGCATGCGAAGATGAGACTTAGTTTAGAGGTAAATGCGCAGGATGCCAAGAAAGCTATTGAGCTGGTGAAGTTTTCTTTAATGCAGGTTGGATACGACGAGGAGACGAAGAGTTTTGACGTTGACAGGATGACTACGGGGATAACGACTTCAAAGAGGGGGAAGATTTTGCTAGTTAGGGAAGTGATTGCGCAGCTGGAAAGCAAGCTTGGGAAATTAATTCCGATGGAAGAATTAGAAAAAGCTTTGGAAGGAAAGATAACTGATATTGAAATGGAAGAAGCTTTAACGCAGTTGTCTAAGTCAGGAGATATTTTCAAGCCGAAGAAAGGATTTATTCAGAGAATTTAAATAATTTGAAAAATATTTAGAAAGATGGTAAAAGAGGAGATAGACGAGATTGAGAGGAAACTGAAACAAATTGCAGAAGAGATAGTTGTGCAAGAAACCAGATTTCGCAAATTCGGTGATTTGAGCAGAAAACAGAAACTTGCGGAGATGTATGAAGAGAGGGCAAGATTGTATGAAGAACGGGCGGCGATTCTTGATTCACGAAATGCTGTCAGCATGAAAGGTTTATTCGGGAGAATTTCTAAAGATAATGATTTAGCTTCTGCGCGCTGGAATCACAACATAGCCAGAGCTTACCTTGCTGAAGTAGAAAAATTCAAGAAATTAAAAAATTCGGGAAGAGAAAAGGGGGAGTCTGACTTGGATGATGAGAAAACTTCTGTTTCGCAGAGATTACGGAATGAAATTGCTGAATTGAAAAATCAGCGCAGCCGCGTTTCAGCTAATGAGCTGGGAAGGAATTACAAGGGAAGAATTGCGGAAAGAATTGATTTGAGCACACGGCTTGGCGAGGATTATAAACAGCTGGCGGATTTAGCTGAATACGACGATTCTGCCAAGATATGGTATTCTGGCGGGGCAAATAATTTTGCGCAGGCGGGAGAAGCTGCTGAAAAAATCGGGGAGAACAGGAAGGCATCAAAGGCGTATTTGAATGCTGCGAGAATGTACAAGAAATTAGGGGACTCGGAAAAAATGCAATTTTATGTTCGCAAAGCTCGGTTCGCCCGCAAGATGGCAATTCGTGGCGGTTTGGAGAAAGTGAAAGGAATTTATCTGCTTGGCTTGCTGATTTTGTCGTTGGCATTTTTATCTCCGCGGCTCACTGGAAATGTCGTTGGGATGAGGTTATCTGGTTTTGATTATTTCGGCTTAGGATTTTTTGTTTTGTTTTTATTAGGAATTGGGATGAAGGTTTATTTGGGGGGGCGGGGAAATGGCAAAATTAGTAAGAGATAAAATACCCGAGATTATTATTCGGGACGGCGGAAATCCTAAATCAAGGTTTGCCGACGATGAAGAGTTCTGGCAGAAGCTAAAAGAAAAATTAGTAGAAGAGACGAATGAATTTGTTGAGAGTGAAAATGAGGAGGAGCTTGCTGATATTTATGAGGTTTTAGATGCTATAATAAATTTTGATTTCGGCGCGAATTGTCGTGACAATTCGAAATCTTTAGAAAATTCGCGGAGCGAATTTTCCGCGCAGAAATTAGATTTTAAGAAATTTGACAAGGCAAAAATTAATGAAATCAAGAGAAAGAAATTTAAAGAACGGGGCGGATTTGACAAGAGGATTATTCTGGAGTAGACAAAAACTTAAAAGGATGCATTGTTAAAAATAAAAATGAGCGGAGAAATAGGTGAGTCGCAATTCAAGAGATGGATTGCGTATAAAATGAGAGCAGGCGATATTCTTGCGGGAAAGCCGGTTGTTGCCGAGGAGAAACTGCAGCATCTGGAGATTAACGGGCGGGAGATTAACCGAGTTAATGTTATTGCTAATATCGTTGAAAAATATGTTCAAGAAGGAGAGAAGAAATTTGGCTCGCTGACTTTGGACGACGGTTCTGGACAAATCCGCCTGAAGTTTTTTGGAGAAGATGTTGAAAAAATGAGCGGGCTGAACCAAGGCGATACTGTCCTTTGCATCGGGATGCTGAGAACTTGGAATAACGAGCTGTATGTCACTCCTGAAATTTTGAAGAAAAAAGAGCCGGCATTTCTTTTGGTTAGAAAATTAGAAATTGAAGCTGATGCGCCGAAAACTTTGGCTCGAGAGGAGATTGCGGAATTGAAAGACAAGATTTTGAAGATGGTGAAGGGGGCTGAAGAGGGCGGGGGGATTGATATTGACAAGATTATTATGGAGCTTCACGAGCCGCCGGAAATTATTAATTCAGAGATAAAGAAATTGTTGGAAGACGGTGTTGCTTATGAGCCGAGGCCTGGGAAATTGAGATATTTAGGGTAGTTCTTTCCTGCATAGATAGTCAAGGAATTTTTTCTCTTTGTTTATTGGAACCTGCCATCTTTTGATTATTTCAAAATTTTGAGTTAATAATTTTTTGATTTCATCATCTCTGTATAGAGAAAACCAGCGTTTTCCTCCTTCTTTGAATTCTTCGAATCCTTCACCCTCGCCTTCTTTTAGCGATATAAAAAACAGCCCATTATCTTTTAGCATTTCTTTAATACTTTCTATAACTTTCGGAACATTTGACTTCGGTAAATGCAGAAGAGAAGTATACGCCAAGACAACATCAAAACTATTTTTTGGAAGGCTGAGCTTTTCTATGTCCATCTTTATTGTTTTTAGTCCTTTTTCTTTGCATTTGTTCAGCATTTTTTCTGAGATGTCCAAGCAGAGAACATCATGGTTTTTTTGTTTGAAAACAAATGCATGATTTCCTGTGCCTGAGCCCAAATCAAGAATTTTTGAATTGCGTGGAAACGTCTTTTCAATTTCATTAATTTCGTCTTTAATAAATTCCCGCACGTATTCTTCAAATTTTTTATTGAAATAATCTGAATGGGAATCATATACTTTTAGTGTTTCTTCTTTGTAATCCATAGATTGCCAGAGAATGCTTGGTTAATAAATTTTTTTCTTTAATGCTGGAAATTTGACAGGGCTTGCTGAGGGTTTTGTCGAAAAATTTAAATACTAAGTAAAAGTTAGTTATACAAATAAAAGCGAACCTAAGCTAATTAACACTAAGTAAATGGGGAGCAAAAAAGAGGCGAATGTAAAGAAATTTTTGTTGGAGATACCGGAGGAAATCTGGACTAAGTGGAAAGACAAGGTGCCGAGGTCGATTTCGCTGAATAGGGCGCTGATTGAACTGCTTGAAAAGGAGGGAGAAGATGAAGACTGAGAAGAGACTGGCAATTGAAGTTTTATTAATTGTTTTTGTAATCGGATTTTTGTTGGTTTCTGCTTCTGCTGCTGTGCTTCTTTCGGATCAGGGAACTGATGTAAAAGACAAAACAACAGGGCAACTTCTTGAGAGCGGAAATCTGACGATAACAATTTATGATGCGGCTGCTGACGGAACCCTGATTTTCAACCTGACAACCACGAACGCGATTGCAAATGGCTCGTGGAATTTGATGATTTCAGCTAATTTGGAATTTGGGAATACTTACTGGAAGGATTACATGATTAACGGCGAGGATCTTGATTTTGACGGGAATGAGAGAATTTCTTTTCAATCTCCTCTTGGGCAGATAAACAACGCTTCGCTTATTAATTTTTCATTGATAAACAACTGCTCGGCTGGGAGTTCGATAAGAATGATTTACGCGAATGGGAGTGTTGTTTGCGAGACAGATGATTCGGGGAGCGGGAATGTAGTTAATGGCACAACATTAACAATAACGAATATAACTGACTTTTTGTATAACTATAATACAACCTCGCTGTTCACGACTTGGCTTGCGACTTTTTATTACAATTACAATCAAACTGGGGCTGCGAATAACTATAACTACAACGAGACATTAGCTGCTAATACTTCTATCTTCACAAATTACGGGAAATGGTGGTACAACATGACGAATAATACTTGGGACTACAATCAATCGAATACACTTTATTTCTATAATCAATCAGGAATTTATTATTATAATCAAACGGGAGCAGCAAGCAATTATAACTACAACGAGACATTAGCTGCTAATATTTCTATTGTTACTAACTACGGAAAATGGTGGTATAATCAAACAAATACACTTTACTACTACAACCAATCTGGAATTTATTACTACAACCAAACGGGAGCAGCAAGCAATTATAATTATAATGAGACATTAGCTGCAAATATTTCTATCTTCACAAATTATGGGAAATGGTGGTATAATCAGTCAAACAACACTTGGGATTACAATCAAACTAACACATTATATTTCTATAATATGACGGGAGGAAATTATGGATACAACCAAACTAACACAACTTGGCTACTTTACTTTTACAATCAATCGAATACAACTTGGGACTATAATATGACTGGGGGAAGTTATAATTACAATGAAACTCTCGCAGCCAATTTGTCTATCGTGACTAATTACGGTTTGTGGTGGTACAATATGACTGGAGGAAATTATAACTATAATCAATCAAATGTAACCTGGCTACTTTACTTCTACAATCAAACTGGCGGAAGTTATAATTACAATGAAACTCTTGCTGCTAATATTTCTATTGTTACTAACTACGGAAAATGGTGGTATAATATGACGGGTGGAAACTATAATTATAATCAATCGAATACAACTTGGTTATATAATCAGTCGGGAATTTATTATTATAATCAGACAATTTATCGACGTATAACGAAACATATACGATCTGGGCATACAATCAAACGGGAGCAGCAAGCAATTATAATTACAACGAGACACTGGCTGCAAATATTTCTATCGTTACTAATTATGGTTTGTGGTGGTACAATCAAACTAATACACTTTATTATTACAATCAATCTGGAATTTATTACTACAATCAAACGGGAGCAGCGAGCAACTACAATTACAACGAGACATTAGCTGCAAATATTTCTATCGTGACTAATTACGGTTTGTGGTGGTACAACATGACCGGAGGAAATTATAACTATAATCAATCAAATGTAACTTGGCTACTTTACTTCTACAATCAAACGGGGGCAGCAAGCAATTATAATTATAATGAAACATTAGCCGCTAATTTGTCTATCGTCACAAATTACGGTTTGTGGTGGTACAATCAGACAAACACGCTTTACTATTACAATCAGTCGGGAATTTATTACTACAACCAAACGGGAGCAGCGAGCAACTATAATTATAATGAAACATTAGCCGCTAATTTGTCTATCATCACAAATTACGGGAAATGGTGGTATAATATGACGGGTGGAAACTATAATTATAATCAATCGAATACAACTTGGTTATATAATCAGTCGGGAATTTATTATTATAATCAGACATAATGAGACTTACGCTGGACTGATTAACAACGCGTCTTATTTATCGACGTATAACGAAACATATACGATCTGGGCATACAATCAAACGGGGGCTGCGAATAACTATAATTACAACGAAACTCTCGCAGCTAATTTGTCTATTGTAACTAACTACGGGAAATGGTGGTACAACATGACGGGAGGAAATTATAACTATAATCAATCAAATGTAACTTGGCTACTTTACTTCTACAATCAAACCGGAGCAGCGAGTAATTATAATTATAATGAAACACTAGCTGCAAATATTTCTATTGTTACTAACTATGGTTTGTGGTTCTATAATCAGACAAACACGCTTTATTATTACAACCAATCGGGAATTTATTATTATAATCAATCGGGCGCAGCAAGCAATTATAACTATAATGAAACTCTCGCAGCCAATTTGTCTATCGTTACTAACTATGGTTTATGGTTCTATAATCAGACAAACACGCTTTATTATTACAATCAATCGAATAAAACTTGGGATTACAATATGAGTAATACATTGTATTTCTACAATATGACGGGGGGAAGTTATTTGTACAACGAGACATTAGCTGCAAATATTTCTATTGTAACTAATTACGGAAGCTGGTGGTATAATATGACTGGCGGAATTAATAATTACAATCATACATTAATTGCGAATGAATCTATCGTCGCTAACTATGGTTTGTGGTTCTACAACATGTCTGACGGCGGAAGCGTAACAAACGGATCTGTGCTGTCAATCGACAACATAACTAATTTATTGTACAATTACAATCAAACAAACACGCTTTACTACTACAATCAATCTGGAATTTATTACTACAATCAATCGAATAAAACTTGGGACTACAATCAAACTAACAATTTGTATTTCTACAACCAATCAGCAACGCTTTATTTCTACAACATGTCTGACGGCGGAAGCGTAACAAACGGATCTGTGCTGTCAATCGACAACATAACTAATTTATTGTACAATTACAACCAGACAAACACGCTTTACTACTACAACCAGTCTGGAATTTATTATTACAACCAGTCGAATAAAACTTGGGACTACAATCAAACTAACAATTTGTATTATTACAATCAGTCAGCAACGCTTTATTTCTACAATATGACTGGCGGAAGTTATTTGTACAACGAGACATTAGCCGCTAATCTATCGATAGTTACGAACTATGGCGATTGGTGGTACAATCAAACAAACACGCTTTACTATTACAACCAGTCAGCAACGCTTTATTTCTACAATATGACTGGGGGAAGTTATTTGTACAACGAGACATTAGCAGCTAATTTGTCTATTGTAACTAATTATGGCGATTGGTGGTACAATCAAACAAACACGCTTTACTATTACAACCAGTCAGCAACGCTTTATTTCTACAATATGACGGGGGGAAGTTATTTGTACAACGAGACATTAGCCGCAAATATTTCGATTGTTACAAATTACGGGAAATGGTGGTACAACATGACGGGCGGAATTAATAATTACAACCACACATTAATTGCGAACGAATCTATCGTTACAAATTACGGCTTGTGGTTTTACAACATGGAGGAGATTACAACTATAATGAGACATTAGCAACGAACGTATCGATAGTTACGAATTATGGTTTGTGGTGGTACAATCAGACAAACACGCTTTACTACTACAACCAATCTGGAATTTATTATTACAATCAATCAAACAAAACTTGGGACTACAATCAATCTGCTACGCTGTATTTCTACAATATGACGGGAAGTAGTTACAATGAAACTCTTGCTGCCAATTTGTCTATTGTAACTAATTATGGCGATTGGTGGTACAACATGACGGGCGGAATTAATAATTACAACCACACATTAATTGCGAACGAATCTATCGTTACAAATTACGGCTTGTGGTTTTACAACATGACTAGCTACAATCATACGTTGGCTGCTAATGAATCTATCGTTACTAACTATGGATTGTGGTTTTACAATATGACTGGAAGCAGTTACAATGAAACACTGGCAGCTAATTTGTCGATTGTAACGAATTACGGTTTGTGGTGGTATAATATGACTAGCTACAATCATACGTTGGCTGCGAATGAATCTATCGTTACTAATTATGGATTGTGGTTCTACAACATGTCTGACGGAGCGGGAGGAGATTATAATTACAATGAAACTCTTGCTGCTAATACTTCTATCGTGACAAACTACGGAAGTTGGTGGTACAATATGACAAACACGCTTTATTATTACAACCAGTCAGCAACGCTTTATTTCTATAACATGTCGTACGCAAAACCATGGAATTATAACCAGACATCTGGCTCAATTTATTATTACAACCATTCGACTACGATTTATTATTATAACCAAACGAAAGTTCCGAATGCTGATTTGCACACGCACAATGCCTCGAATATAACTGCGGGAACATTCAACGGGGATTATAATATCACTGCGAACTTGACATTTAACGGGAACAATGACGCTGTTGTGATGGGCGGCGCGAGGATATACTGGGACGGAAGTAAATTGGTGATAAAGGTGAGTTAAATGAAGAACAAGACTTTGATAATTTTGCTGATAATTTTGCTGATTGCTCCAGCAGCACAGGCGTCTTTTTTTAGTGATATTGCGGGAGAGTTCCTGCAGTTTCTTGGAATTATCAAGATAACGAAAGCTAATCATCTTGATTCAGATAGAAATCTCGTTTCAGATATTTATGAAGAAGTTAAAGCATTGGATGGTATTTGGTCTGAGGCAATTTCAGATGGAGAATATGTAAGAATTACTTTTGAGAAAAAATTAACCTCTTCGAATGATATTACTGTTTATCCGAGGATTGTTTCGGGGAATCCGAAGATTGAGATTTATGAAGCTGGAGAAGAAGAGATTATAGCGGAGTTTGTTTCTCTTGATTCAAATCAATACAACAAAGTTTATCTGACAAATTTGGTTGGCGAGCAGGATACTTTTGATTTGAAGATTATGGAGGGGAGCGTGGAGTTTGATCATATAATTGACCCTGAACCTGTTTGCGTTGCTGGCACATGCACAGTAACATTTACTTCTACTAATTTGTCGTGGGGCGTGCCTGCGGGAGTTACAACAATTACAGGTTTGGCTGTTGGAGGCGGAGGCGGTGGATGCCGTTCTACTTCTGCTGGCGGAGGCGGCGCAGGAGGCGATTTAAGAATTAAGACTTCAATAGGTGTTACGCCTGGACAAAGTTTAGTAATTATGGTAGGTACTGGCGGGGCTGCAGCGGCTACATCTGCTCGTTCTGGCGGCTATTCTTCAATTTCAAATAATTCAGTTATAAATGCAACAACCACTTTGCTTCTTGCTGCTGGAGGTGGAGGCGGAACAGAGGCTGCTAATGCAACAAACAATGGAACAAGCACCCCTCTCAATGGAGGAGTTACTGGCGGGACTGGCGGGGAGGGTGGTAATGGGGCTAGCAATTCTGACTGCGGAGGCGGAGGCGGAGCAGGTGGGTGGTATGGCAGAGGCGGAGCAGGCGGAAATTCCGGAGACAATAACGGTGCAGATAGTACTGGCGGAGGCGGCGGAGGCGGAGGCGGTTCTGGTACAGGCAGCGCTGTATGTGGTGGTGGCGGAGGAGTAGGAATAGTTGCTGCAGGAAACAATGGAACTGGCGGAGCATACGGCGCTCCTGCTGCTTCTCCAGGAACAAATGGCTCGTTAGGAAACAACGGAGTTGGCTCAGCAGGCGGATTATACGGGGGCGGGGGCGGAGGAGACGATAATAATGCTGGCGCGCAAGCTGGCGCAAATGGCGCTGTTGTTATTACATATTTACAACCAGACTCAATCTACCCAACTTTTTCCGGCTACTGGGATAATAATGCAACTCTTGTTGACAGCGGGATAGCTTTGTTCAACGCCACAATTGAAAATGCCAACGGAACTGCGTGGATTACTATAAATGGCGTTAATTATACTGCGACTAATTTTACAACAAATAGATATAATGTTTCTGTAACTTTAACTGGCGGAACTTATACTTACAACTGGAGCGCGTATGGAAACGGGACCCAGCATAATCTTAATCTTTCTAGAAGTGCTGGGTATTACACTGTAAATACTTCAAGCAGCTGCGCTTATTCTGGGCCGGGGAATTGGGCTTTGAATTGCGCGGATAATTGTGTTTTTTCTTCGACGACAACAATTGCAAATTATGATAATGTAACTATAACTGGTATAGGTGCTTTGAATTTCAGCAGTGGCGGGAAATGGAGTTTCACTGGAAGCAATCAATATGTTACTATAGCGTCGGGATGTACATTAAATGTTGAGCCTGGCGGGGGATGGAATTATTAAGATGACATTAAAAAAAAAGATAGTTTTTTTAATTTTTATTTTAATATTTGCGCAGGGAGTTTTTGCTACAATTGCGGAATCTGAGAATTATTCTGTCGCGAGATTTGGGACTGGAGTTCAAGCATCTAATTTTAGTTCTACTAATTTAGAAGCGCGCTCTGTTTTGCTGGCTAACGCGGGGACGCGGGCTGCGGGAAATAGTTTATTGACGACAAATGTCGGATTTTGGGGGAATACAACTTATCACGTTATTGTAAGCTTAAGCTCTTATTCAACTTCTCCGTCGTCTGCGACTGTCGGCTCAACAATCAGCTTGTCTATCTCAGCATTGAATTCTCAGGCTGTTTGGGCAAAGATAATTTCGCCGAATGCGATGGAGCAGACGCTGACTTTGACGAACGGCGGGAGCGTGACTTATCTTCCGTCCCCTTCGGTTGTCGGGAGATATAATGTTACGTTTTACGCAAATAGTTCTTCGGGTGCGATTGCGAGCGCTGTTTCATATTTTGAATTGACAGCAGCGCCGTCAACAACGCCTGCGCCGAGCGGGGGCGGAGGAGGGGGCGGAGGAACGACGAAGATAATAGAAAAAAGCTGCACATACAATTGGGACTGCACGCCGTGGAGCGTTTGCTCAGAAGGAAAACAAAGAAGAGAATGCAAGAATATTGGAACATGCAGCGGGACAGAGAGCAAACCGATAGAAGAAATGCCGTGTTCAGAAGCGTTGTTTGATATTGCTGTCAAGCTAAAAAATATAAAACTAAATGGAAATAAAAGTTTAATAATCGAGGTAGAACTAAAAGAGAAAAAAAGTATAGAAAAAATTGATGTTCATATAAAACATTCTATAATTGACAGCGAGAATAATGAAATTTTCAGCCAGATAGAAACAAAGGCGATAATCGGAGAGTTATCCTATCAAAAAGAAATAAACGAAGTTAAATTAGCAGATGAAGAATATACACTAAGAGTAGATGTTCTTTACGGGAATTTGCAGAGGGCTTTCGCTGAGCAGAGGTTTACTGTTGAAAAAGGAGAGATTGAAACCGAAAAAGAATATAAGATAATTCCGATAATTCTAATTTTTCTGGTTCTGATGATTATGATTTTGGTTTTGGTTGTTCTTATTTACAGAAGAAAAATAAAAGAAAGTTTGAGAAAAATCAAAGTTAGGCAGGCCGCAGTTGTATTTGGCTTTGTCGTAATTTTGAGTTTGATTCTTATGCGCGGCAGATTAGTTGGATTTGCTGTAGACGGCGCAAATGCTGTGAAGAACAGCTGGATAGTCTGGATTATCTTGATTATATTAGTGCTTGGGCTGTTTATTTTTATTTACAGAAGAAAAATTAAGGAGATTGCTGGAAAGATTCAGAGCGAGAAGAGTTATCCGCAGAATAATGTTAATGGAGTTTTGAACAAGCAAGTTTATACAGAAGGAGGGCAATATCTTGGAAGAGTCAGGAGTATTGTTTTAGGCAAGAATGGAATTCAAAGATTAAAGGTAAAATTTGGCGCTGGAATCGAGAGCAAAGAAAATATTGTTGATTACCAGGATGTGAAAAATGTCGGGCGGCAGGTTATTATTGTTGAGAAGGAAGAGAAAGGTTTTGGATAGAGCAATTATTATAAATGCATAACGCCTGAATATAAAATGACAAGAAAAAAGAAGGTGGTAATCGGAAGCGTGCTGGTTGTCCTGGTTTTAATTAGCTTGGCGATTTTTGTCAAGATGCTGCCTGATAAGGATTCTTTTTCAATAGGTGTTCTTTCGATTGAACCAAAGATTAAAGTCGGGGAATCCTTGAGAAATAGCATTGCGATAAAAAATATTGGAGAGAGCGGAAATTTTGAAGCGGGTTTGTCTGGTTTGGACGGGCTTGCTGAAATTTCTGAGAGTAATTTTTATTTGGAGTCTGGCGATTCTAAACATATTGAATTGTTTTTTGAGGATTCAAAACTTATTCCCGGCTCTTACGTCGGATATTTGAGAATTAAAAACCAATTTGATGAAAGGAAAATTCCGATTATTTTGTCGATAGACAGCGAAAACACTTTATTCGCGATTAATCTTGATGTCGCTCCTGCAAATCAAGAGATTAGCAAAGGAGAAGCAACTAAAACTAATTTGAAATTTTTCAGTTTAATCGACACCAAACCGCATACTGTGCTGGTGAATTATGAAATTAGAAATCTTGAAGGAAAATCTGTTGTTTCAGAGCAAAACGAGATAATAGTTACTCTTACTTCGTCAATTACTGAGATAATTAATTTGCCGGAAAAGATAGACTCGGGAGAATATGTTTTTACAGCTATTTTGACTTCTGAAGAAAGTCTTACTTCTGCAAGCTATGTTTTTAGCGTCGACGCCGGGAAAAAAACAGATTTGTTTTTTAGCATCTGGACATTGTTATTTTTTATTTTAGTTTTTGTGATTATTGTATTCGTTTTAATAGGGTATATGTTTTACGAGAGAAACAAGCTCTTTTCTAAATTAAAGAATCAACAAGTTCACCAGATTAGCTTTTATTCTAATCAGATAAACAAGCAACAAAAAAAATCTTTGGCAGGAGCAAAAACAGAAAAAGAGAGGCAAAAAATTCTTGCAGAGTTTAAAGAGGGGAAAGAGAAAATTCTCGACGAAATTAGAAATGAGCAGATTAAACAGAAAAAAGAATTTGAAAAAATTAGAAGGGAAAAAGGGAACGGGGCGGTAGAAAAGAAAATTGGTTATTGGAAAAAAAATATTTACCCTCGCGCTATTAAACGGGCGGAAATCAGCCAGGAGTTAAAAGTAAAACTGGGGGTTTTGAAGAGAGCATATGACGAAGGATATATCAGCAAAGAATCTTACGCTAAAGGGAAAGAAAGAATCAATACAGCTAAAAGAAATGTTTATAAATAACTTTAACGTAAATCGAACATGAAAAAGAAGTGGATTGTATGGAAAAAAGATTCTAACCCGAAAACTAACCAGAAGGGAATGATTAAAGAGGCGCTTTCGGATATTAACAGAGAAATTTCGAATATCAACCGCGAGAAGAAAAATCTTAACGCGCAAATTAAACGCGCTGATACGGATTTGAATAATTCAAGAGAATCTGAGAAAACTTTGCAGCAGAAGATCGCAAAGCTTCTGGAAATGGAAGCTGTTTTGAAAGAAAAGAAAAAAGTAATTTCCCAGAAAGAAGACAAGCTTGTTGACAGGCTGTCGAAGATAGAAAAAGTCAAGTCTGAACTTAATGAATTGTAAGTATTTAAAATATAATTGTTTGGCACGCAATTGGACTTGCCCGTTCTTGCGGCTGGCAAGTCTTATCGTTAATAGCTCACTCCGTTCGCTGGTGCGCACCGAGTAATTGTTTCGCTGACAATCGCGAATCTTATCTGAAAAATTCACTTTTGATGCGTCGCAATTGGACTCGTTGACAATTGCGAGTCTTATCTGTAAAATTCGCTCCGCGAATTTGACGACGCATCAACTCCGTGAATTTGACGACGCATCAGATCTGCAAATTTTCTACACGCTGAAACTAGATTGAATTATTTTTTCAAACCGATTTTTTGCCAGAAAGATTTTTTCTTTTGAGAGTTTAACCGATACGCAATTAAAATTAACAAGATTAATGCAATGAGCAGAAGAAGGAATCTCCAAATTTCTGTGAAGTTGCGCCAGTTGATTAATGTGCCGTAGAATATTGCCCAGATACCAGAACCAAGAAGAGCAGAGCCTACTGGTTCGATTGAAAGAATTGCGTAACCGAAGATTATTGCAATGAAAGCGACGATAATTGAAATAACAAAAACTATTTTTGAATGGGCATCTCTTGCTGATTCGTATTCTTTGTTGCAGTAATCGCATTCCTTTATTGAGATTTGACAGCCATTATCGTCGTATTCGTACACTGGCTGTCCTTTATCTTGATAACATTGCTGTTCTTGAGCTTGAAGCTGCTGTGAAGATGCGCACTGAATTCCTGATGGAATAATTTTTGGATAATCAAATCTATTTACACTGCAGAAATCGTCGTATTTTGGCGAAGGATAGAATGCTTCGATTCCCTGCCAGAGAACTAATGCAAACACTACGACTATTCCAATTCCCAAAACGAGATTTTTTATGTTCATAATTTTCCGAAGAGAGTGATATTTATAAACTATAGTTTTTGTTTAGTTTTATGGAATATGAACAATTATTAAAAAAAGCGTATGAGAAAGTCAAGGTAGTTGAGCACAACGGCGAGAGATTTGAGATTCCGCGCGCTGCGGGGGAAGTTTCAGGGAATAATACTTTTATCACGAACATAATTTCGATTGCAGATTATCTACGCCGTGATTCTATGCATCTGGCGAAATTTTTGCAGAAAGAACTGGCGACTATCGGGAGAATGCAGGGGAGCAGATTATGCCTGAAAGGTAAATTAAATTCTTCAATTGTCAACGAGAAAATTGAGAAGTATGCGCGGGAATTTGTTATCTGCAATGTCTGCGGGAAGCCGGATACAGAAGTTGTTTCAGAGAAGGGAATTAAATACAAGCATTGTTTGGCTTGCGGGGCTAAGTCGCCTGTTAAGTATCATATGTAAAATGTTAATTAAAATTCATGATTCATACAGAAAAGTTATTGCTGTTTGCGACTCTGAATTAATTGGAAAGAAATTTGAAGAGGGGAAAATGCAGCTGGATGTTCGGGAGAATTTTTTTAAGGGGGAAGAGATTAGCGACGGGGAAGCTATTAGACTTTTTCAGAAGGAGAGAGAGAATTACGCGACTTTCAATATTGTCGGGGTTCATTCTGTAAAGATTGCTTTGGGCGCGGGAATTATTTCTAAGGGGAATGTTGGGGAAGTTGACGGCGTGCCTTTTGCTTTGTTATTTTGATTTTTTTTGAGAAATTAATTTTTGTTAATTGGGGAGATAATTAGTGTGATAGAATCGAGAAATTAGCCTTCGGCTAATTTCCGAGAATTTTTGATAATTCCTTTTGGCATTTTTACAGAGATATAATTAACCAATAATTTAAAAAGCCAGACTTGACTAATTTTAGTATATAAAATATATGCGTTTCGGCACGCAATTGGATTTTGCTTCGCAAAATCTTATCATTAAAATTCGCTCCGCGAATTTATCGCATGCTGAATTAACTTATACATGGAAGAAATATATGTTTCAGATACGAGAGAAGTTGTCAAGAATAAAGACAAGTTAGAGAGAGAGCTGGGCGTCAAGATTTTTGTCGACGGGAAAAAGATTCTGATTGAAGGCAGCGGCGTGGCTGAATACGAATCTGTGATGGTTTTTGGAGCGATTGACTTTGGTTTTACTGTCAAGCAGGCGCTGAGTTTGAAAGATGAAGAAAAATTGTTCAGAAAAATTCATATTAAAGAGCATACGAAGAGAAACTTGAAAGATGTTTTGTCCAGAGTAATCGGAATTAAAGGGAAAGCGAAAAGGACGATGGAATCTATTTCCAACTGCAGGATTTTAATTAAGGAAAAAGAGATTGGGGTGCTTGGAGATGTTGAAGATGTTGACAATGTTATCACTGCGATTATTCATATCATCAAAGGTTCGAAGCAGTCAAATATGTATTCTTATCTCGAGAGGATGAATCGGATGAAGAAAGTAGAGATAAACCAGAGATAATTTTTTGAAGGATATAGCAAGTTTTAAATAACGAATTTATTTTGAGTCTTTATGTCTCGGTAGCTCAGTTGGCAGAGCACATGGCTGTGGACGGAGTTTGGTGTGAAGAAAGATATTTTAATAATATCGTCGATACTTTACATCGAACTAAATAAAGTAGCAGCTTCCGCAGGAAACCGCGGAATGAAAAGCGAGTAAATTCAGGGAAACCCTACGATAACGCCGAGGGCAATCCTGAGCCAAGCCCGAAAGGGAAGGTGCAGAGACTAGACACTCGCCACCTAAAGCTTAGAAATAAGCAATGGTGAAGGTATAGTCCTACCCTCCAAGAGATTGGAAAAGGTCGTAACCATGGGGTCGGAGGTTCGAGTCCTCCCCGAGACGTTTTGTTTGAACCTGATACTCGCTTCGCTCGCATAGAGGTTCGAGTCCTCCCCGAGACGTTTTAATTAATCGCCCAATCTTCGATTCGCTCTTGCTCGAGTACTCGCTGCGGCGAACGAAGAAGGTTCGAGTCCTCCCCGAGACGTCATCCTAAATGGGAAATTTGATGAGCGCTACTAAAGATTATAATTTAAAAGATAAAAATAATTAAAAATTTATGCTTCAGGTTCTGTTGCTAAAAATGCCCACCAAGGTTTTTTAGCTCGTATTATTTCTCCGTTTTCTGCATCAACTTGCGCCTGAACTTGCATCTTTGCTTGGAATAATCCTAAAACCTTTGATTGCTTTTGAGTTTTAATTTCATAAGCTGCCTTTACTTGATTGCCTGTTCCAACTTCTTTAAGTTCAATTGTGCATTCACCTTCGCATTTTGCTTTAAGTCTTGCTAATGCTGTTTCAGAAGCAGTATCTGGCATAACTTTGACTTCTGCATTCAATCCATTTGAAAGCTTAACTTGCAGCTTTGTCCTGTTTTGAACTTGGTCTCTTTCTTGAGTCATAGTCATAGTAGTTTTTGCCTCAACATTTCCAGATTGGAGTTTTACTTCATTTCCTGCTCCTGTTTGAACTTGCATTTGCTTACCATCTTGATTCATATAAGTTCCAGACTGAACTTGAGTTTGAACCTGATTTTGCAATTGAGTATTTTCTCCTTGATTTTGTGTTTGCAATTCTGTGTTTGTTTGAGTTCCATCACCTGTTCCTTGTCCTATCTGGGTTGTATCTGGACCTGCATTAGCAGAACCAGTATCAGTTGCGCCTGTTCCGGCATTTCCTTGAGCTGCTAAAACCAGCGAAATTGCCATTAAAGAAACTACGAGAAACAAAAATATCTTTTTCATTGCTTTTTACCTCCTTTCAAGATTAAACATTTTATATTAATTAATGGTAGTTGACTTATTTAAAGTTTAACATAACTGGGCTGCGCTTTCGTTTCCCAAAACTTTTTTATCGTCGGTGCTGGAAGGGCACACATATGAGATGTTTGTTATTTAGAAAATTAAAAAAGCAAAGATTATTATCAACAGCAGAAGAAGTATTGATACTATTAGAATAATTTTATTTCTCTTCTCTCTGCGTTTTCTTTCGTCGGCTTTTTGGTACGCCTTTTCGATTTCTTTTCTTTCTCTTTCATCTAGTTTTGACTGAGAAGATTTATTGTAATCAAATGTTTTTGTTCCGCCGGTTTGGACTTTTTCTACCATGTTAAATATTCTCTTTTTGAGGCGCAATTGGATTCGCTGACAATTGCGAATCTTATCGGAAAAATTCACTTCGTGAATTTCTGGCGACGCATCAACTCCGCGAATTTATTGCTAATAGAAGAATTTTAAAGGTTATAAAAATTGTTATTCTTATGAAAAACAAAAAAGTTATTTTGGGAATGTCTGGCGGAGTTGATTCTTCGGTGGCTGCGCTTTTGCTGCAAAAGCAGGGCTATGAAGTTGTTGGAGTTTTTATGAAGGCTGGGGCGGGGAGAAAATTTGGGTGGGAATCGTCGATAAACTGGAACGAAGATGAAAGGATTTTAAAAAAAATCTGCAGGAAATTGGGGGTTAAACTTATTGTTAAAGATGTTGAAGAAGGCTACGAGAAGAAAATTATTCAGCCGATGTTTTCAGATTATGCGCGAGGGTTGACGCCGAATCCTGACACTTTGTGCAACACTTTGGGGAAATTTGTTTTGTTCTGGAAAATTGCCTCGGAGATTGGAGCTGATTGGATTGCGACGGGACATTATGCGCGGATAAAGAGGACGAAAAATGGAATTGAGTTATTAAGGGGAAAAGATAAGACGAAAGATCAGTCTTATTTTTTATGCGGATTGACTCAGAAAGATTTGTCGCATTCTCTATTTCCCATTGGAGATTATACAAAGGAAGAAGTCAGGAAAATTGCGCGGCGCGCTGGCTTTCCGAATTGGGACAAGCACGGTTCGCGCGGAGTTTGTTATCTTGGGAAGATTGACATGAAGAGATTATTACGACGAAGAATTCCGGAGAAACGCGGGGTTGTTTTGAATTCTTCCGGCGAAATTGTTGGGACGCATCCCGGGCAGATGTTTTTTACGATTGGGGAAAGAGTTAAGGATAAAGATGGATTCGAAATTGCGCGAGGGAAATTTGGGTGGGCGGGAAAGAAATTGTATATTGCTGAAAAGCTGGCGGGAAATAAAATTGTTGTTGCTGAAGAAGGAGATTCTCTGTTGAGGAAAAGATTTGTGTTCGTTAAAAAAATGCATTGGATAAATGACGAAGTAAAAAATAAATTAAAAGCAAGAGTGAGGCATTTGGGGGAATTGTATTCTGGCAAGCTGAAGAAAGAACGAAGGCGGTGGATTTTTATTTTTGACAAAGGAGTTTTTGGGTTGGCAGAAGGACAATATATTGTTTTATATTCGGGGGAGAAATTGGTTGGGGGCGGGGAGATTCGATTGCGATAATTGTTTTAGAGAAAAGATTGGGGGGATTAGTTAGTGTGGTAAAATCCTGAAGGGTTGTGAGTTTTCCAGATAACTTTTCTGTGCACTCCAAATTTGATAAAGATAATTTTATATAATTAGATTTCTTGGAGTTTTTATGGAATTTGACAAAGTCGTGAGAAAGAGAAAATCTTCAAACCAATTTAGCGGCAAGAAGGTTTCGTGGAAAGATGTTTTAGAGGCGATTGATTTGGCGAATCAGGGACCATTCGCAGGGAATCATAATAATCTACATTTTTTGATTGTCGAGGAGCTGAATACGATAAAAGATTTAGCTAATTGTTGCGAGCAAAGCTGGATTAGCAATTCAAACATTTTGATTGTTGTTTGTTCTGACGACACGCATTTGGAAGATTTGTATGGGGAGCGGGGGAGGATTTATTCAAGACAGCAGGCTGGCGCTGCGATTCAGACTTTACTTTTAGCTTTGACAGATTTAGGGATTAGCTCGTGCTGGGTTGGCGCTTATACTGACGAGTTTGTCAAACAAAAACTAAAAATTCCGCAGCATATTAATATTGAAGCAATTATTCCCGTTGGCTACGAGAAGAAGATGCCGGGAGATGAGAAGAAAAAGAAAAAAGAACTAGAAAGTGTTTTGTATTGGGAAGAATGGAAGAATAGCAGAAGAGCGACGCTATTTGAGGAGAGCAAAGAGGATTATAATCCTCCAAGCCAATAATATTTATAAATTTCATTAGAAAGGGAATGGGATGAAAAAATCAAGATTTGCAGCGGCTGGGCTTGCGTTGGCTTTGTCTGGCTGCGGAAATTCTTTTCCATTTGAGGATTCTTCAATTCCTGGCTACATAAAATCTGCCTGCTGGGATGCGCCAGATGCAACGATTCAACTTGCAATAGATGAAGTTCGAGAAGCAAGAGACCAGGGATATTCTTATTCTGATATAAGAGAATGGGAAATAGATTCTTGTCTTGCAGTAACTGGCACTGACGAACCGGTATTAGTCAATTATTGCAATGAATGCCTTGGAGATATAGTTGATTATTACTGGTATCATTAATTCTGAAGAAAAAATAAAATAAAAAAATAAAATTGATTAGATTATTCAGCGGAAGACTTCTATTCCTAAGTCTGACATTTGCGATTTGACGTTGGTGGCTTCTTCTTTTTCCTGATGTCTGCCGAGGACGTAAGGCGATTTAACTCCTGTCATTATTGTAATAACACGGACTTTGTTCGCGAATTCTTTGTTGACTCTTGCGCCGATAATTACCTGCGCTTCTGGATTAATGTTTTCTGTTACTAATTCACCGACTCCTGCAAATTCTTCCAACTTGAAGTCTGGTCCGCAGGTTATGTGAATTAATGCGCCTGTTGCTCCTCTGTAATCTACGTCGAGTAATGGCTGTGTCAGCGCTTGCCTGACTGCTTCATCAACTCTTGTTGACGCGTCTGATTCTCCGACGCCAATAACTGCAACATCTCCGCCTTTCATGATTGCTGAAACGTCTGCATAGTCCAAGTTAATTAATGACGGTAAGGTGATAGTTTCGACTATGCCTTTAATCATTGTACTAACCAGTTCATTTGCTACGGCGAATGCCTGCTCCATCGGCAGATTTCCTGCAATGTCTACAAGCCTGTTGTTGTCAATCAAGATTGCTGTGTCCACGACTTCTGTTATTTCCTGCAATCCGAATTCTGCTTTGTCCTGTCTTATTTTTTCGCATTCGAATGGCATTGTTGCTACTGCAATTACTACTGCGCCTGATTCTTTTGCCAACTGCGCTACTACTGGTGCTGCGCCTGTTCCTGTTCCTCCGCCTAAACCTACAAGAATGAAAACCATGTCTGCGCCGCTTGTTGCTTTTTTCAATTCAGACAAGGATTCTTTTGCTGCTTCTCTTCCAATTGTCGGACGTCCGCCTGCGCCTAATCCTCTTGTTAATTCCTTTCCGATTAAAACTTTCTCGTCGGATTTTGTTATAGAAAGATGGAGAGCGTCGGTGTTGATTCCGTAAATTGTTGCGCCGTTGATTCCTTTGTTGAAAAGCCAAGTTGCTGCGTTGCATCCCATTCCGCCGACTCCGAAGACTTTGATGTTTGCTTTTCCAGCTCGAAGTTCGTCAAAATTTATGCTGTGGGTTTCTGCGTTTTTTATCGCTTCTTTTGTAAAGTCAAGTACCATATAAGTGTACCTCCTTTCAGTGTAATAATGTTTTTTTGAAATGGTTTTAGTTTATATATTTGATTGTTGTAGAAATTAGATGTTTGGGATGGGAATTTTTAGTTTGTTTTGAAGAGTATATAAAATTTTATAAGTCTGATTAGTTATCTAAATTGATGGTAATTAGTTTTGATGAAGCTGTTAAGAAAAAGACTTTGTGCGGGCCTGAGTTTTATGAAGCCTTGACAGGAGAGAATACTGGAATGTGGGCTGCGGATAGCACAACTTTACCTGCTAGTACTCGCAAGCAGCTTAGGGAAGATAACATGGAGCAAATTTTGGGATTAGCTGAGAAAATGGTTGAGTTTTATGGCGGGACAAGGCATAGCTCGCGAGTTAAGGATATGAAACGAGCTTATGACGGGAGAAATTTTGGCGAGTTTCACCAGCAGACTCTTGAATTATTATTAGATATTAGAACGGATTAGGTTTTCGGGTATTGGGAATTGCTCGAATTCTTTGAAAAGTGATTTTCCGTAGAGAATTCTTGAGAGACATTCTGCTTCTAGTTTCGCGTCTTCTAACGCATTGTGCGGAGTTCCTTCTTTGATTACTTTTCCTTCCTTTAATTGAATTCTTTTTTCTTCCAAACCACAAAACTCCTGAACTTTTGGAAGGTTCATTGTGCTTTTTCCTTCTTCAATGGGAAAAGAATTATTTATCTGGAAATATTTCTGAAATGCTATCGCATGTATGTCAAGTGTTCGGCGATTCATAGGATTTTCTAGACTATATTTTATCGCCTTCGCTGTTAAGAATCCATAATCAAATGGAGTGTTATGCGCTATCATAATTTTATTTTTTATTTTTGAAGTCCATTCAAAAAAATTTTTTATTAATTGATTTTGGGATTGTTTTTCTGAGTCGCGGAGTTGCTCCTCTGTTTTTCCAATAATTTTTAGTGCTTCTTCTGCTATCTCGTCTTCGTCGTCAATTCTCGCTTCTTCCAAGAAAATGTTTTTTGGATTATTGAATTCAACTGCTCCGATTTGCCAGATGCCGTACTTTTTCGGGTCAAATGGGCCGCTGGTTTCGATATCAACCACTATCATATTAATTCTCTTTGAAGAAAGTATATAAATTTTTATTAACTAAGATATTCGGAAGAAATTATGGAATCGAGTATTTTAAACATTATCTTGGGTTTGTTGACAATTCTTTCTTTTCTTTGGTCTTATTTTTCTGAAGAAAACAGAATTATCGCAATGATTATTGGATTTTTGTTAATTGTTTTAATAATGGTTTCTGAAAAAAATGCAAGGATTGATGAATTGGAAATTAGACAGAAAAAACTTGAGGAAAGACTTAAAATATATGAGAGATTAAATAAACTGGAATTGGAGGTTGAAATTTTGAAAAATGCGAAGAGGAAATAACACGAGCGATTTGATTATTGATATCATAAAAATAGCAGCAATAATAATACTTGGATTTGTTATAATAAAAGGATTATTACAGGCGCTGAGTTAGATTTTCTCCAGAATCTGCGCATGGACATTCAACTCTCTGCATTTTTCTAAAAATCTCTGCGCGTCTTCGATTGTTCCTGCGACTCCGGCGCCGTAATGCATCGGGATTGCGAGAGTTGGATTCAATAGCGAGGCTGTTTCTGCGGCCTGCTCTGCGTCCATTGTGAATTCTCCTGAAACTGGAAGCAGTGTAATAAATTGATTGTCTTTTTTTGCGTAGCCTGTCAGGTTTTTCATTTCAGGAATTACGTCGGTGTCGCCTGCGTGATAAATTATTACGTCCTGGAATTTTATTATGTAACCGAGCCAGCCTTCTCTTTTCGGATGGAAATCTTTGGTTTTGTTGTACGCTGGGACTGCTTGTATTTTTATATCCTGTATTTCCAGATTGTCTCCGGATTCAATTAATTCCAAATGAAGATTTTCTATTTTCGTTATTTTCGACTGGGCGTCTGCAGGGATTATTACTACGGAATTTGGTTTTGCTATTTTTTGGATGTCTTTGATTGAGCAGTGGTCGTAATGCGGGTGAGTTATAAGAATTAAATCTGCCTGCGGTACGTTTTGAGAAAGATTATACGGGTCGATTATTATTATTTTTGCTTCTGTTTTTATGAGGAAACCTGAGTGTCCTAAATATTCTATTTCTATGTCTTTTATTTTTACCATGATAATAGAATTAAGAGGAGGATTATAAAGTTATTTGTTCGAGAAAAAAATAAAAGAAATGTCAATTAACAAGTTGTTGTGTGCGTTAAGAGAGCCAATGTATTGCTGACTATTTTCCCTAGTGTAAAAATTATTATATAGGTGATTTATCTTAGTAGGGCATGGGAATTTGGTCATTTCTAACCAGGGGAAGGAGAATAGAAAAGGAAGACCCTAAGGTAGTAGAAGAAAGGATAGCAGCTAGAAAAGCCCGAGATGAGATTGAAAGAAGAAGGGTAAAACAGGTGGAGTTGGAGGCTAAGAATGAATTAGAGGCGCTTATTACATCCTGTGGATTTAAAATTGAAGAGGGGTTTTTATACGGGAATGTAAATTATTCGGATTTATTTATTACTGATGGTTTTAAAGCGGTGCAACGAGAAATCGAATCTAATAAAATAAATAGAAGGCAGTATTCCCTGGAAGGATTTATTAGTGAGAAATCTCTGGGCCCCCATACTGTCATATTTGGAAGAAAATCTGATGAATATGAACGAGATTACATGCGTTACAAAGAACGTCGAGATAAAGTAGTTCAGGAGAATCCTGGATATTACGTGATAAATTTTGATTTCCCTCTTGATTGGGAAAATTTGAAGGATGTGTGTCTACCTCTAGGATCACGTTTAAATGATAGAGAAATATTAGTTGTAGGACCTGATAAACCTGGCTGGCCTGAAAAACAACCATGGTTCAAAAAGCTACAAGAAAGATTAATTGATTTCAAATTAGATAATCTATTGTCACATGGAGTTGAAGTGACTTGTCCGAGGTGCAACGGTTCTGGTAGATATGAAGAATTTCAGTTTGATTATAATATCAATTGGGAAAGATATGTAACAGTTGATTGTGGTTGCGGAGGAACCCAAGTAGATATGGTGAAACCTACAGAAGAAGAAAAAAAGAGATATTTAGAGCAAAATCCTATGCCTATTGATTTACTAAGGATTAGTTATAAACATGGTTTAAGCAAAAATACGATTGAGGACATCTTAAAATCTAGAGGAATTAATGAACCTACACTGAAAAATGTATTTTTTAATGTTAGAGTGAAGCGAGCAAGCGATTCTTAGGTTTTGAGATATTATAACTGTTCGATTTGCTTTGCAATAGATAACATTTTTTCATCTTGGCCCTTTGCGCAGAGAATCTGAAGTCCTACAGGGCAATTATCTACTTTTCCTATTGGAAGCGAGAGCGCTGGGATTTCTGCAAGGTTTGCAGGGCAAGTCAGGGCGTCTTCAGCGTAGATTTCTTCTGGGGATAGTTTGGAGATTTCGCCGAGGTTTCTTGGCAATATCGGAACTGTGGCGAGCATGATGCAGTCTACTTTCTTGAACGCCGAGGCAAATTCTTCTTTTATTATCTCTTTAATCTGCAGGGCTTTGTTGTAGTATCTTCCTTTATGCTCTGCTTTTGTTATTTCAGCGCCGCCGAGAATTCTTCTGAGGACTTCTTCTCCGCAGGCGTCTTCGATTTTTTTGCCGTATCTTCTGCCGTCGTATTTTCTTGTTGCTGAGAAGAATTCTACGTAGACTAGAGGATAATAGGTTTGAACCGCCAAATCAATGTGTTCTATTTGAATTTCTGTAATTGAGAAACCGAGCGCTGTGCTTATTTGTTTTATTTTATTGTCTATTAGATTTTGGATTTTTGGATTGACGCCTTTGAGTTTTAGCGTGCCGATTTTTATTTTAGCTTGGGGCAGCAAGCGGAGAGGTTTGGAGTCAAAAGTTGTTGTGTCGCTTTCGTCTTTGCCTTTTATTATATCCAGAATTAGGACGGCGTCGTCTATATTTTTTGTTACTGGACTGATTTGGTCTAATGACATTGAGAGGTCGAGGAGGCCGTGTCGTGAAACTAATCCGTAAGAAGGTTTTACTCCGACGACTCCGCAGTGGCTTGCTGGGTTTCTTATGCTTCCTCCGGTGTCAGAGCCTAATGCGATGTCGCAGAAATCAGCTGCTACTGCTGCTGCGCTTCCTGAAGATGAGCCGCCCGGAATTTTATTTTGGGCAATTGGATTTTTTGTCGAGTTGAAAGCTGATGATTCTCCGGAATTTCCTGCTGCGAATTCGTCCATGTTTGTCATTCCGATAATTAAGCCGTCTTCTTCTTTTATTTTTTTGATTACTGTTGCGTCGTATGTTCCTTTGTAGTCTTGGAGAGTTTTTGAGGCGCAGGTTATCGGCAGATTTTTTACAGAAATGTTTGATTTTATTGCTATGACTTTTCCTGCGAGGCGGCCTTTATTTTTTTTTGAGTCTATTTGTTTTGCTTCTTGGAGAACATTTGGGTTGAGATGAAGAAATGCGTTTATTTTCTTGTCTTGGGATTTTATTTTTTCCAGGTAGTATTTTGCTTTTTGCTCTGTGTTCATGGGTATTTGAGAAGAGAGAGGTTAATAAAATTTGTTATGAAGAGTACCGACTCAGAAGATAGTTATAAACACTATCGGAATTTTATTATCATAAATTCGATATTTCGTTAGTTTATTCATAACCCGCCATGAACTTTTATGTGCGCCGAAATTACCATTCAATCTTCTGGCATTCAACTTTGTTGTAAATAATTTCGTCCAATTCGTAGAATTCAATTGTTCTTTCGACTTGGTCGGAGAAATATCTTATCTGGTAGTCCTTATCTGTTTTGGGGTCAAAGCATTCGATTGCCATTTCTTTTGTTGAGCCGTGGTCGATTAAAATTATGTGGGCGTCGACTTCTAAATTTAATGAATCAACTTTTATCTTGTCTCCTTTTTTTATTTTTGCAATTGGCTTTGAAGATTTTACTTTAATTTGGGATTCTTCGTTATCTGTCGTTTGTTTCAGGATGTTTTTCGAGAGTTTTTTATTTACTTTTGACTCTGCGTATTCTACGTCTTCGTCGTCGCCAAATGCGTCGTCTAAGGATAATCCTTCATCTTTTTTCTTTACCATTTTTTCTTTTCAGCGACTAAAAAATCGCCTTCTGTTTCAATGGCATTGGAGAAAATTCTCTTTTTAAATTCTTCGTTAACTGGATTTGGATTTTGAGATTCTTCCCTGAATCCGCTGGTTTCTTGTTTTGTTTTTACGGGAGAGATTTTTACTTTCTCGAGGGATTTTGCGAAATTGTCCAGGATTTTTTTTGCTTCTTTGGTTATTGATTCTTTGTTCATGAGAATATGGGGGAGATTTAGTTAATAAATTTTACTTTAAAGAGTGTGCTAGATTTAAAAAAATATTGGCTCAAATCCCGACCATGTCAGGAATTTTCGCATTTGAGAAACAATTAATGGGAAGAAAAATCCTCGAGAGTTTATGAAATTAATTTGTTAAGAAGAAAAGTTATTTTGAATAGATTGTTATCGGATTTTAATAACTGAAGATTTAGCGAATAAATTATGCGGTTATTTCTTGGGGACGAGTGACTTGTTCGTAGAGTTTTCTTGGTTCTATATCGTCGTGATAGAGTTCTTCGAATCTTTGGGCGTGTCCGCGTCCAACCCAGATTTGCATAGCAGTATTCCAGCCGATATCTCTTTGCTGAGCTGAACTTTCTTCGTATTTTAATATATCAATGCACATCATTTGAGCAAGAGTTCTTTCAGAGTGGCCGATGTGCCTTGCGAATTCTTTTAGAAGGCAGTGGTCTCCTTTGCAATTGCTGTTGCAATATCTTTCAATAGTTTTGTCGTCTAACATTTTAGGGAGTTAACCTATCCCTGTCTCTTGGGAAGAGAACAGCTTCGCGGATATTTTTCAGATTGAGAATCAGCATTGTTAATCTTTCCAGTCCGATTCCCCATCCTGCGTGAGGCGGCGCGCCGTAGCGGAATGAATCTATATAATGTTCGAAGTCTTTTGGATTTAGTCCCTTGATTTTGAGTCTTTCTGCGAGAAGTTCAGGAAGATGAATTCTCTGCCCGCCTGACGAGATTTCCATTCCATTGTAAATTGCGTCGAAACCAGCTGAAAGCTCTTTTCCTTTTGGCATTATGTAAAATGGCTTGCCTGCAAGAGGCCAGTCGTGGACAAAAATAATTGTATTCGGATATAATTCATTTAGTTTTTCTTCTACTTCTCCGGACAAGTCGGTTTTTCCGATATGGACTTTTTCTTTTTTCATTATTTCTGTGACTTGAGCGAAGGTTAGATATTTTATAGACGGGATTTTTAGCTTGACTTCAAGAGTCTCAAGTTCGTTTTTGTTTTCTTCCATTACTTTTTTTATTATGAACTGAACGCATCTTGCCAGGACATCCATGACGACGAATTCGTCTGCGAACGCCATTTCAAAATCAAACTGCCGTGATTCGTTTAGATGCCTGACTGTGTTGTGCTTTTCAGCTCTCCAAACTGTGAAGACTGCGAAAACTTTTTCCATTGAACAGGCGAGCATTTGCTTGTAAAGCTGGCAGGACTGCGAGAGGAATGCTTTTTTCTCGAAGTATTGCGCCGGGAAAAGTTCTGTTCCGCCCTCGCTTGACGAGGATATAATTGAAGGGAACATTGCTTCGATTGCTTTTTCTTCTTTTGTCATGAACTCGCGATAGCTTTGAAGAATTGTTGACTGGACTTTGAAGATTGCCTGGATTTTTTTTCTGTGCAAATCTAGAAATCTATAATCTAATCTTTTTGGGAGTTCTGTTTTTGAGAAATCTGAGACGTCGATTGGAATTGGCTGTTCTGCTTCTGCCAAAATCTCAAATGACTCTGGGATTAATTCTCTCCCGTCTGGAGCCTTGTCTGATTTTTTAACTGTGCCTTTTATTATTACAACACTTTCCCTCGGTGTTTTTGCCATTGCTTCGAAGATTTCTTTTGAGGTTTTGTCTTTGAAAGCTGTTACTTGCATTTTTCCAGTTATGTCTCTTAGAACTATGAATCTGATTTTACTTAAATCTCTTGAATCGTAAATCCAGCCGGCGATTGTGACTTTTTTCCCGTCGTCTTTTGGAGTTATGGTTTCTATGTATTTTCTTTCTTTGTTGAGTTTTACGAGGTCCATATTTAGAGGAGATTAAATGGGTTTTTATTTTTATTGATTGTGGCTTTGGGAGAGAATTATTTGGATAGAATATCGGAGGAGATAGTTAGTGTGATAATATCGAGAAATTGCTCTTCGAGCAATTTCCGAGAATTTTTACTAATGATAATGAATGGTTGTTTTATGAGATAATTAATTTTTGGGAGATAATTATCTGGATAGAATTTTTAGATAGAGATAGTTAGTGCGATAATATTTTTAGGAAGGGGATAATTATCTGGATAGAATCGAGAAATTGCTCTTCGAGCAATTTCCGAGAACTTTACGATAATAGAAATTTCCGTAATTTTGAGATAACGATGAGAGTTTTGATAATGGGGAGGTGATTGTTTTAATTTCTATTGACTGCAGAAACTCTCATTGTTTTCTATTTTTGGGGAGTTGATTCTGGAGATATTTGAAACTGGTTTTATCGAGATGACTTCTTTGTTATTACATTCGACTAAAACGTCGAGGCAGGAATTTTGATTGCAGACTGCTTTCGTGTATGTGTAAACATTCGGCGATTCTTTTATTGTTTCGCCGGTGATGTTTTTTTCCAGGAGATTTGAAGAGAGATATCCTATCATGAAAGAGAGAATTGATATTGAAATGATCAAGATGATTAGTGATATTGTTTTCATTTTTCCCCGAGGATTTTATTTATTATTTCCATTGCTTTTTTTGCGTCTAATTTCCCCTTGAATTTTGCCATGACTAATCCCATATATGCATTCGCTCTTAATCCTGGTTTTGATTTTATTATTTTTCTGATTTCTTCTTCAACTTCGTCGGTTGAGACTTTTTCTATTTTCAATGCTTCATCTATCGGCGTGCCTTTCGATATAGATTCCATGACTGATTTCACGTCGCCAGATTGAATTTGATTTTGTTTCAATGCTTCAAGGATTTTTTCCAATTCAGCTTCTGTTAATTTTTTTGCGAGGGATTTTTGCCAAAGTGTTATCATCTTCGCGATTAGATTTGAATCTTTTGGATAGACTTTTAATAATGTGTTGAATTCGTCAATTGTATCTGGAGAAGAATTGACCAGGTTCACGAGTTCTTCTGTCAGGCCTTTTCTTTTTAGTTCTTCTTTAATTTCTGTTTTTAATTTAGGAAGTGATTTTTTTATTTTGTTAATTTGTTCTCTTGAGATTTTTAATAATGGGAGGTCTGTTTCAGGGTACATTCTTGAGCCACCAGGCATTGGGCGGAGGAATTTTGTCGAGCTGTCTGGCTGGGAATTTCTCACTTGACTTTCTGCCTTGTTGTTTTTTACATTTTCCTGCTGTCTTTCAATTTCTTTGTCTATTGTTTGAATCATTATTCTCGGCTCCTGAAATCCTTTTATTTCAACTCTCGGGTGTTTTGACGTCGAGATGTTCACATCCTGGCGAATTGTTCCGATTCCTCTCTTGACTTTTGCTGCTCTTAATATTTCTCCGATTTTCAGAGCTGTTTCTTTTATCTGCTCTGGTGTTTTCATGTCTGGTTTTGTGACTATTTCTATCAGAGGAATTCCTAATCTGTCCAGCCTGTATGTTGCGGAGGATTCTTCTTTTTCTATTATTCTTGCTGCGTCTTCCTCCAACGCAATTGTTTCTATTCCTATTTTGCCGAATGAAGTTTCCAAGAATCCGTCGTGCGCGATTAAAACTGTTCTTTGAAAGCCGGATGTGTTTGAGCCGTCTATTACTATTTTTCTCATTATCTGGCTTGTCTGGTAAATTTCGCAGTTTAGCAGTTCTGCTATTTGGAGAGTTATTTCCAATGCTTCGTGATTAATTTCTAATGGAGGGGATTCGTCCAGTTCTACTAAACAAGTTGTGTCGTTGTATCCTTGGTAAATGAATTCTTTGTCTAAAGATGCTTCGTGTTCTACTGCGACGTCTATTTCGCCTGTTTCTCCTGCTACCCGGTGGAGTTTTCTTTTTATTTCAAAATCAGGGGGATCTTTTCTCAGGAAGGAAGGGCAATTGCAGAATAATTTATTTGTGTCTAATTGCTGGTGAATTTCCAGTCCTGCTTTTAGTTTTAGTTTTGCGTAGTCCATTGTTATTTGGGGGGAGGGGAGTTATTAAATTTTGTTTATAGGTAAATTGATAGGAAGATTTAATAGGTTTTGGTTATATTAATTTTGATGAGGAAAGAGGGATTAATTTTTTTTGGAGTTTTTGTTTTGGTTTGCTTGAATTTTGTGAGCGCTGCGGGTTTAACGCCGATTGCGCGCTGGGATGTTGTGCCGTATCAGAGAATAAATTTTGGAGAGACTTTGAATTTGGGAGTTGTTGCGTTTTCTAGGGAGGGAATTGACAGAGTTGAATTTATAATTTCAGGGCAGGGATATTCTGGCGGAATTAAAATAGCGACGGAAATGACTTTGAATTCGCAGACAAGTGTTTGGGAATATTGGGTGCCTTTGTCTGCTTCGGAATTTTCTTCTGACGGAGTGATAAATGTTGAGGCGGTTGTTTATGGGGAGGATGGGGGAATGAGAGATAAGAATTCATTTAGCGGAGGTGTTAATTTAGATCCTGGATTAAACACTTTGGTCTTAAATGTTAATCCTCAGATGACATTAATGCAAAGCGAGGTGTGGGTTAATGCATCTGGCGGCAACGATAATAATCCCGGAACTCGAGATCAGCCTTTGGCAACGATTGGAAGAGCGGTCAGAAATTTGAGAGATATGGGGAATAATGGAAACGGGGGAATTGTCTGGCTTAGTCCAGGAATTCACAATATGAATTCTTCTGGTTCAGGAAACGTGTATAACGATAATGAGTGGATTACTATTAAACCCGTTGTTCTTGGGAGGGATAAGACTATTCTGCAAACATCTGACAAAACTTTAAGTCATGTCAAAAAAATTAAGGTTGAAGGAATCAAAATAAAGAGAATGGATTTTGGGGACTATGCAATGCTTTTTCAACCTCCTAGTTTATTTCAGAATGTAAGTGTATGGATAGACAATTGTGAAATTGAGGGTCTTGGAAGAGAGGTTCAGGAGCAAAGAATAATGGGGAATGTTAAAGCGTATTATACAAATTCTCATATTCATGATACTCGATTTCCTACGGACATGGGGATATTAGCAAGAAGTTTAAACCTTACTCAGGTAGGTGAAGATGCTTTTAGAAATATGCCTTTAATTGTTAACTGCAATGTGGATGATATAGACAGGGGAAACAATACAGCAAGACATCCTGATGTGTGGCAGTGGGTATATAGTCCAGAAATGAATGAAGAAAATATTATTGCCTATAATTTAAGAGCATCAAACTGTACGTATCAGGGGATAAGCAATAATAATGCTATTGTTGGCGGGCAACCTTCTCTAATAGGAAAAAATATCGCATTTGTCAACGTGCATTTGAACTGCACAGCTGGAGGGTACTGGGCGCGATGGACAGACCATTTATTGCTATGGCATGTTTCTGAAATTGGAGGAAATTTCTTTTTTCAGCAAGACTATTTTAAACCCGGGCTTCAATGGTTCTGGAGTCCTGTAACAAATTTAAGCATGAAAGGGTGCATCTTTTCAAAACTAAAAAATTATTATAATCCTACATATGGCTATGTAGATTGGTCTGATACTGAAAATAATCATTATGCTGTTCCTCAAGGTTTTAGCGGAGATGATTTATATGTTATAGCTCCCGGAAAGAATGCAACAAACGGAACAATTGAAATTGATTCTTATGGAAGGCCTCTTTTTGGTTCGCCATTGATTGACAGATTAGATGAAAATCTTGTGCCGATTGACGCCGACGGAAATTTACGAGATTCAATGGGAGATATCGGCGCGTATGAATTTATTTCTGGAACTCAGCCGCAGGGAAATTGCATGATAACGAAAGCGTACTGGCGAATTGTTTGAAAAGATTTATTAATTAGCATTTACTAAATTGTAGATGAGAAAAGGGGCGGTGATTTTCATTTTAGCGATTGTTTTGTTTAGCGCGGGTGTTAGTGCTGTCGACAAATATTATGCTGACGAGGCGTTTATGGCTGCGGCGGAATGCGACAGCGGCGGATATTCGAAGATTTTTTCTCTGAATGGCACAGACGGCAACCAATATTATTACTGCTTGAGAAGCGCTCCTTATAGTTCAAGCGAGGAATTTCTTGTTGATTCTTACATTGCGTTCGGTGTTGAGTTGTGCATGACTGGCTATGAAACTAAAGAAATTTCTTTTGAAGTTTACAGGACTGCTGCTGACAGGACAAATGGCAAAGCGAGCGCGATTAGTTTGTGCAAAAAAAGACAGTCGAGAAGCAACGAAGGAGAATTGAAACAAGTGGGCTACAAGCCGTTTAGTGTTACTGTTTGTTCTGGATTGAGAGATAGTTTTATTGATAGAAACGGAAAGGTTTTTTATCATTGCCAGCACTGGGAGCCTGGAATTGTTTCTTCAGCCAGCGGAGAATGCGAAGATACAGATGGGAGAGATGTTAAAACTGCCGACGAGATAGAATCGCAGTACGGGGTTGTTTTAGACGGAGACGCTTATGGTTTTGACCCGCCGATTCAGGGTTTTACTTTCCCCAGCGGAAAAACGCCTGCTGAAATTAAACAAGGAAAGAATTTTGTTAATGTGTATAAAGATTATTGCGCGGGCACATACAAATTGCACGAATATTACTGCGATGTTTCTACGAAGACAGAAAAGGGATTTGAAATCAATTGTCCTGGGGGCGGGGAATGCAGCAACGGCGAATGCCTGAATCCGGGGATTGGAAGGCCTGACCAAGATGACGTGGAGGGATGCTCCGACGCTGACAGCGGAACAGGCAATTTTTCTGTTCAGAGTTATATTGATTTTTTTAATGGTGCTGGAACTGGATTTAGATATTACGATGTCTGCGCTGATGGGGCAGGAAATTTATTTGAATATTTTTGCAAGAACAGCGAGAGTTCTTTGGAATTAAAATCAAAATATTTGGGAGAGGAATCTGTTTCGTGCGCTTGCAGCGGCGGTGTTTGCATTGGTGATGTTACTCCGGGAGAGAGCTGTGCTGATGAGGGAGGATGCAGGGACGGGGAAGCTTGCAGAGAAACTGACGATTGTGCGGCGTGGTTGTTTTGTTTAGACGGAATTTGCACTGAAAAATATGATGAAGAAAATGACTGTGACGATACAGATAGCAAGGGTCCTGGTTTTGAAGATGATTCTATTTTCGCCGCAGGCAAAGTAACAAAAGGAAAAGCTGTGGTTGTTGACAGATGCCAGGACGGAAATTTGAGAGAAGCGATATGCGACGGCAGCGAGAGCACAGAACCACAAGACTTGGTAGCGAGATACAAATTTGTCAGCTGTCCGCAAGATGACTGCAAAGATGAAGGCGACGGAGGGCGTTGCGGCGAGCGCGCGGAGAAAATATGCGAGAGATTGACTTTTAACGTCGATAGCGGAGATGACGGAAATGATACTTGCAAAGACAAATATGGAGAAGATGCCTGGTGCGAGGGCTTGCCGGAAGTTGAGGGAAGCGCTGGATGCGCGAGGGCTAAGGAGGTTACTTGCTCGGATGAAGCTCCTCAGGATTTGAGAGCAGATATAACTTGCTGCTGGAATCCTGCGTATGAAGAAGATGAGGACGACAGAAAATTAGGGGAAGATGAAGATGCGCCGGAAAAATCGTCGGGCTTGTTTGGCTCGGGGGACTTTGGGGAGCTGATGGATTTGCTTCCTTTGCTGATTCCTTTGTTTACTGCGTTTTGCTAGGATGCTGTCAAGTTAGCGAGACATAATAAATGCTCATTTCATTAGGTAATATTTAATTAAAAATAATTATCTTGGATTTGATTAATCGCCGATGTTGTTTTTATTTGTGTTGCATATTTTTAGAAATTTAATGGTGGCGGACAATTCGGTGCTTATCCTGATAAATTTACAATGTCGTTTTGCTAGAAATATTTATATATCGGAATAAATTAGTGTTTAGAGAAAAAGATGGCTGATAAGAAGTTAGTTTTTTTGTGTCTTGGAATTTTATTATTGAGCATGACTTTTGTTTCTGCGTCGTGGCTGGGGGATTTTTGGAACAGGGTTACTGGAAAAGAAGCTATGTTATCTGCTTGCACGTGTACCACCTATACTCCCAGTCGATCTTTAAAATATTGCGGAAACCCTTTTACTCAAACGAGAAGTTGCACTCCAGATAGGTGTGCTCCAGAATCCTACGCTACAACTGGAACTTATTGTCCAGAGGGAACTTGTATTAAAGATACAAATAATATTTTTAGTTGTTGTGTTTCAAATTGCACTTGTGCATCTACTACTTGTATTGGGCAGATATGTTCGAATGGATGCGGAGGAACATGCGCTGGAACAAAGAGCTGTACAACGCCTTGTGTTTCAAATTGCACTTGTGCATCTAATACTTGCGCAGGTTCAACTTGCTCGAATGGATGC
>JAGVXA010000027.1:0-814 GCA_018304025.1 Candidatus Pacearchaeota archaeon
TACAACAAGCTCATTCAAAGCAAGACATTTAGAAATAAATACATTGCGGCGCAATTCATCCGTCCCTTAAAAGAGGACGGATTTCTTGCGAAAGTTTAACTTATTTAATCTGGAGTATTATTCAAAAAGAGAATTTTAAATTGAAATCATGGTTAAAGGGAGGGTTGATTGTTGCAAGTATTCCTATAGTTTTAATGTTGCTTTCTGCATTAACATATTTGGTATTTGGCAAAACATCTGATATGGGAAACATGTTTGATTGGGCTCTTATTTTTGCTACATTTTATGCTTTTTTATTACAGGGCTTTTTTGGTAGTTCTGTTAATTTGTTTGAAAGAATTGTATTTAAAATAGTAATGGTTTTTCCATATTTCTTAATAGGTGCTTTGATTGGTTGGGTAATCGGAAAAAGGAAATCTAATAGGTAATACGCCTATTCGTAACTTAAACCAAAAAGCTCGTTAGTTCTTCGGTTTATGTAGTTAACTTAATCCTAAGGATTAACGCCCCGCGAATCTTTGAACTTGAAAAAAAGATGCGGATGCTAGGATTTGAACCTAGGTAGGCACTAAGCACACTGGATCTTGAGTCCAGCCCGTTTGACCACTCCGGCACATCCGCTTATGATTAGAAGAAATCATGAGTATTTTAAAGTTATCGTATTTTAATTATTTAGATAAAATAAAAAAGATCAAGTTCTGCGGAACTTTCACGTTTTCTTTTTGCTGACGCAAAAATAAAAGAGGACGGTAGTAACCGACCTGCGCTTTCTTTTTGCTGACGCAAAAATAAAAGAGGACGGTAGTAACCGACC
>JAGVXA010000027.1:830-11326 GCA_018304025.1 Candidatus Pacearchaeota archaeon
AAGAGGACGGTAGTAACCGACCTGCGCTTTCTTTTTGCTGACGCAAAAATAAAAGAGGACGGTAGTAACCGACCTGCGCTTTTTATTTAGTAAAATAAAAAAGAGGACGGCATTTGTGCTTCGCCTCTTGTGGGAGACTAACGCAGCAAACGTAATCAGCTTAACTTCTGTGTTCGGAATGGGAACAGGTGTTTCCTGATTACTGTGACCGTCTTCGATAATTCTGATAGTTCGGGGTATTTAAGGTTTTCCATGAATAGGTTTATAAAGAATCTGACTTGCCAAAGAAACGATGAGAAAAAGTAAATCTGGAATGGTTTTATTGCTGAACGCTGTGCTTGGAATTGGAGCAGGATGCGGCCAAATGAACAGGCAACTAATTTATTCCGGAGAAATTGAATTATATCCTGGACATAGAGTTGACGTGGAATATTGGAAAGATTCTGGAAATTTGAGAGCAATAAAAAAGAGAGATATTGAATTAATTGGAACAGAAAGCGGAGAATTGAGGGAACTTTATATTGGAAACAAAAAATTATACGACGCACGCTTAGAAAAAGAGGGAATTATAGAAAAAGCAAGCTATGCTGTGCCTTTTGTATTTTTGCCAATTGGCGCAGGAATTCAAATTTTTAATTCTTTTTTTGGAGATAAGCCCTTGAATTACAGCGGAGAAAATGGAGTATTGTCTTGGCAATTGAAATACGCAAAACATTTGAATGCTGCTAATAACGCAGCTTACGGCCAAAACGAAAAAGCAGAATAGAATGAAAAAAGAAATATCTCGGAAAGAGGCAAAGGAACAGATTGATATTTTTTTCGGAAAAGAAAAGTTTTCTGAAAAGGAAGTCAAGAAGATTAAAACGTTAGCGATGAAATTTAATATTAAGCTTAGCGAATACAGAAAAAAATTTTGCAAGAAATGTTTGACTAAATTAAACGGAAAAATCCGAATTGGAAGAAATTACAAAACTGTTGAATGCGGACATTGCAGATACAGGAATAGATTTAAGATGAATTAAAAAGACTGGAAAGATTTTTTTCTTTGTGGGCTCTTAAGATTGTCAGGAAATATGCCAAGATAAGCGGACCGAGAAGAAGCCCCACAACACCGAAGACGAAAAGCCCCCCTATCATTCCAATTAAAACAATTACCTGCGAAATCGAGGTTCTCCTGGAAACTATTTGTGCTTTAAGAACGTTGTCTAAAGATGAAACCACAATAAGATTGTAAATCAGGAAAACTATTGCTGAAATTGGACTTGTCGTTGCTATCAAAAAGAAGAATACTGGGAAATAAACAAGACTTGGGCCAAGCACGGGAATTATAGAGAATAGTGCTGTGAGAGCTGTTAGAAACAATACGTGATTAACACCAAATACCAAGAATCCAATTCCTGCAAAAATTCCCTGAAGCACTCCGACAACTACATAACCATAGACAATTGATTCTGTTATGTCTTTAAATTGCTTGATAAGTTCTTTTTCTTGATTTTTGTTTAATGGCGAAAGTCCTGCTGCGAATTCTTTTAATTCTTCTTTGTCTCTTAGTGTGAAGAAAAAGACGAACGCGATTATTACTACCTGAAGAGCAATTTTTGGAAACTCAAGAATGAGATTTCCTAATCGAGTTAATACTGAAGAAGTTAGTTTATTTAGCGCGCTGCTTATGCTTACTGCTATTTGAGTTCTTATTGCTTCTGAATCTCCAGGGATAATCTGCGCGAGAAATCCTTGAACATTAACATTTTGAGTTGATTGGAAAACCTGAAATACCTGATCTATCATCGCGGGAATCGCAAACCAAAGTGGAACCAAGATTATTGCAAGAACAAGAACACTGACGAGTGTTGCAGAAAGAGTTTTAGATTTTACGCGCACTAATATCCAATTGTGAATCGGCATAAAGATATACGCAAAGACGAGTCCGGCAAGTATTGACAAAATAACTGGCTTCAGTATTAAAAAGACAAGAACTCCGAGCATAACGATTAAAAGAATTACTGCTATTTTTTTTAAATCTTTTTCGAGTATTTCCATGATATTCCAGAGTAAAAAAGATTTATAAAGTTATTTGAAAAGTAATTGTATGAAAAACGTAATAAACAAGATATTTTCTAACGAAACAGATTCTGAAGTGCATGATGATTTTGTGAAATTTTCCAGAGGAAGATTTGAGAACAGATATTTATTGGAAGGAAAAAAACAGGCAGACAAATGGGCTGTGAAAAGTTCTGCTGAATTTGCTAACTATTTTGTCAGAAGATGCTTGGAGAAAATTTCTGGAGAGGTGCAAATGAAGGGAGTAATTGTCACGACGAATAAAAAACTTCGCGAGGAATTTGATTTTGAGATTGCGGGAGAGAAAGGTTACATGGGGATAAAGCAATTTTTGATTGACGGGTTAATTCGGGGGGAAAAGATTATTAGTTTGATGAATAAATATCCGAAAGTTTTTTTTGCTTTGTCGTTTAAGATTTCTGATTACGAATTGAAAATAAAAGCCAAGGCGCCTAAGTCCGGAAAGCCGGGGGCGAAGGGAGAAGACGGGCCGAAAGCTGATTTTTGTTCGCTGAAGACGACTGATTTTTCTCTGGTTAAAGATTTATTTTTTGATTTTCCTGATTTTAAGGAAATTTCAATTAATCATACGATTGAGATTAATTCGATTGAGGTTCCTTCGGGGAATATGGCTCCGGAGGAAATGCGGGAGAAGTCTATTCGGTTGGGGAAGGTGATTCGGAAGATTAAGGTTGATGGGGTGGAGAAGAGGAGTGAGAAGGAGTTTAGGGCTTAAGAGTTCTAACAATATATTTTTATAATCTCTGTGTCTTGATTAATTTATGTGGAACCTGAAATTTAAGGTAGCTAATAAAGACAGCATATATACTCCGCCTACAGTAAATCATAAAATCGTAGATTATTTTTATCCGGTTGACAGATATAAAAAAGGAAATAAAATATTTATTCTTGGGATACATACTTTGGAGGGGGATAAAAACGAGCAAAACAGATTTATTAGAGAAATACAAAAAAGTAAAAAAGTAAAGAGATTAAGCAGAGATGAAAACAAGATGGTTCTTCTTGTGGCTGAGGAAGAAAAATTCTATGAACTTCTTTATAACCCTGAATTATACTTGCCTTCTCCGACGGTGATTAAAGAAGGATATGAATATTGGAATGTGGCTGCCTGGGATCGTTCGATTCTGGAAAATTTAATTAAAGAGTTGCAGAAGTGGAAAGACAAACTTCCAGAATTTGAATTACTAAAACTTCAGAAGACAAATTTGAAAGAAGTTTATTTTCCAATGCTTCATCCACTTCTGCCTGAAAGGCAAAAGAAAGCATTTGAAATAGCTGTAAAGAATGGGTATTATAGATTTCCAAGGAAAAAAGATTTGTCGGCATTAGCAAAAATAATGGGCGTGACAACTTCAACATATCATGAAAATCTAAGAAAAGCAGAGGCAAGACTTCTTCCCTTTTTCGCGCATAATTTAGTTTATTAATTTTTCAGTAACGAACAACTACCTGACTAATACGGGTGAAATTCTAACTAGTATTTATTCTAAATTTTATTGTCTTTGATTAGACAGAGAAAAAATAAAATGACAAACGAAAAAAACACAAAGAAATTGAAAGTAGTTCAAGTAGGAGCAAATAGTCAATACGCTTCAGAAAAAGGAGACTATTTAGCTTGCAGTATCTTAGAAAGCGAAGGATTTGTTTCTCGCGACACATTTGGTGGAAAAAAAGGAAATCCCTTCACGTATCTCGGCGCAGTTCCAGATAAAGGAAAAGAATTTTTTGTTTATTATAACGAACCGCAGACCGAGAAAGAAAAAGGCGCATTTAGACTCGTTAGAGTTAATGCCGGAATTGAAATTCTAGTTGATGAAGGAACTGCAAGTAAGAGCCATATCCATGGCGGATTGAATACTCTTACTTTTTATGCTAGTGGCAAAGAACTTGGATGGTCTTTTCATTGTGAGATTCCTGAAAATTCGGAGGAAGAAAATGACTGAAGAAGATAAATTTAATTTCGATTTCTGGAAGGGATGGATTTATGCATTTATACTTTCCTCAGTTATCCACTCTTGCAATGTAAGCGACACATATTTAAAATATGAAAATAAAAATCTAAAAAGTGAACTTGAAAACAGACCTGCAATAGTTTACGCACAGCCGTCACAAGGATATATTGGAGAAACCTCTGAGGAAGCAAGAAAGTTCATGGTTGTCGAATATGCAAATAAAGAAAGACACATTCTGTTATTAGATGAACAAGGAAAATATGTCCCATTTAATTCTTATAAAACTCAGCAAACAGACGCTGTGCGAGATAAATTCGATGGGCTTGCAAAAAAAATAGAATCGTCTATATCCTCGTCACAACCTGCACTAGAAAAGGAGACAAAATGACTAACGAAACTAGACCCTCTTGGAATCCAAAGGCAGAATTCGACTACAGTTGCTTTAGCCATAAAGCTCGAAGAGAAAGATTTGAAAAAACATTCTTGCCTTATGAAATATTTGTTGAAAAAGTAAAAGAAGACAGAAAGAACAAGCCAGAAAGCAAAGGATACACTTTAGCAATAAGAATGTCAACAGATAGAAAAATCGCAGCCGTAGAATTATTTTACGCAGATGGAGACACATTATTAGACGATACTTTAGTTAATGGAATTAAAGGCGCAAAAAGTACGCAATGCTTTCCGTTTGAAAATTTAGATGCCCAATTGAGTCTAGTAGAATCTGACCTGCCTGGCAGAGAAGTAGATCGCGTTTGGGAATTAAGAAATAGACAACCAGGAACAAATTACGGAACAAATTATTTGGTCGCAACAATGGAGGAGACAAAATGACAAACGAAAATAAATTAAAAATTGTCCAGTTAGAGAAATTAAAACAACGAGCAATCCTCCGAGCGAAAGTCATATCTAATTGCATAAACGTCAGACAAATTGAAGAGAAGTATCCTAGAATGTTAGTTCCAGGCACTACTAGAAAATATTGTCCTCATTATAATCTTTCAGAGGATCCTGTCTTTAATGCGTTAGTAGAAAGCAGAAGTTGTTATATAGAAATTAATGGTCTATTTGGTAAAAAGAAATTCTACTCGTATTATGCAGCAGATGAATCAGGAAGATGGACAGATAGAATGATTCGCCATAATCTTATGCCTCCTCAAGAAGTATACGAGGCAGTTTATTCAAGATTAGACGACAGAAACAGTTTAGCAGTTTATCTCCATGAAAGAGGAAGGGAAAGTTGGAAGAAAAACTGTGAAACTGCTCATAGACCTTACGAGGAAAGTCAGTGGAACGATAAAAGGCAATTCGAAAAACATGTTGCAAAAATCAGAGAGAAGGAGAAAAAATGACAGAAGAAAATAATTCCATAAGAGACGAATCCGACTTCGTCGGAGACTATCATCTTCTTAACGAATGCCTCAAAGATATCAGAGAAAACATTGAACAAAGACAAGGCGGTTTAGTATACGGAGAAGCTGAACCATTATACTACAATCCTCAAACTAAATTCTATTTATTTTCAACAGACGCTCGCTCTGAACATAATCCATCAGAAGAATACGACATTTTTATCGTCGGCTCCGCCTTTCCTAGAATTTGGAAAGAAATTTCTATAAGAAGACCGGAAAGCGATAACTTCGGCGGAGTTGTCGAAACTGAGAATCAGATTGGGATAGAAATGGGATGGAAAAATCCTGGGGAAGAGGGACTAGAAAAAATTGTCTTTGATAAGAAATTATTTGCACATAAAACAGTTAAGAAAGAAGACTAAATGCAATAGATTTTTATAATTTCATTTTCTAATCTAATAATGAATATTAATGAAATAAAAAAAGTATATTCAAAAAAAGATAATGAACATAACTTTACCCATATTCTTAGGTTGAAGAAGAATGTTAGAATTTTAAAGAAGAATATCTGGAAGATAAACGAAGATTTACTTGAATTCCTTATTCTATATCATGGTCTGAAGGATTATGTAACCAAGAATAAGAAAGATTTTGATGATCAAAAAGTAATTTCTTTATTAAGACATAATGATAATCCTAAAACGATTGAAGAAAAAATAGTTTTTGATGCAAATATGCTGGACAATTTGGACAGACAGGGAATTAGAAAATCTTTGTGTATTGGTAAAAAAATTGGTCGGAATAAGGAAGAGACTTTCAATTATCTAAAAAGGGAAATGAAAAAAGCAAAGTTTTATACTAAAGAAGGTAAGCGATTAGGTAGAGAACAGATTAGAAGGATGAGGAGAGACTTGAGATGAGACTTGAAATAAAAAAAGGTAAAAAAATGGAACCTGAGATATTAGGAGAAATTGATAGAATTTATAGAGAAAATTTTAAAGTAACTTATACTGAAATGTTAAAAAATAGAAAAGACTATTTTGATGATTATTTCTTTGTTCTTTGTGATAATGAAAAGATTATCTCGACTGGTAGATTACGGCCTGTAAAAATTAAATTTATGGAAGATAGTTTTCATATCTTTGGAATATCTGATATCGTCTCAGTAATTAAAGGAAAGGGTTATGGGAAGAAAATCATGAAAAATATACTAAAATATCTGGATAATAAAAAAGAGATAGGAATCGGATTTTGTAAAAGAAATAATTCCGAATTTTATAGGAAGTGTGGTTTTAGTATTGCGGATGATTTGTCGGATAGGTTTATTTTTAAAGATAAATTGGGAAATCTTGTTACTGACGAATGGGATGATGATGTAATCTATAATGACTTGGGTGAGAGTTTAATACGTAAAATAAAACAAAATCAGAAGGAGAAAGTTTGGATTCCTATTAAACACTGGTAAAACAAAAAGTACAATTGGTTATGAAATGTCATAGAAATATTTTTTTATTTCTTTACGACACGAATTACATGACAACCAAATATTTAAATATTGTATAGACAGGTATATACCATGAGAATTATAAGAAAAGCAGTCCAAATCGGAAATGGCGCGGCAGTTTATGTTCCGAGAGAATACAGCGGGAAAGAAATAGTAGTTTTACTTCCGGAAGGAATTGAAGAAATAAAGAAAAGAGTTTTGAGCAAGTTGATAGATTTCATGCCGAACATAATCGGAGTTTATCTTTATGGAAGCTACGCGAGAAAAGAGGAAGTGAAAGAGTCTGACATTGATGTATTTGTGATAGTTAATGAAAAAGATGAAAATATTAAGAACGCCTTGAAGGATGTTGATTTAAGAATTGCTCCGATTGAGAGTGTGAGAAGAACTATAAAAAATTATCCTCTTCTGATTATGCCGATATTGAAAGAAGCTCAAACGCTTCTTAATCCTGCCTTGCTTGAAGAATTGAAAAATTCCAAGATTGACTTAAAAAAATTCAAGTGGAGTTTTGATGAAATCAGAAGAACAGTGAAAATAATTGAAGAATTTGTAAAATTAGATGAAGAAGATATTTCTTCTTCGCATATTTATTCGCTAATGATGAGAGCCAGAGTTTGCTCTTTGATTGAATGCCTTTTAGAGAATAAAAAATTTAGCAATGAAATTGTTAAAAAAAGACTTCTTGAGAAAGGGTTTGATAAAGAAGATATTGAAAAATTTTTTTATATTTACAGAGAAATAAGAGAGGACAAAGAGCTGAAAACAAAAATCAGAAAGAAAGAAATTTTAAGACTTGTGACTTTTATAAAAGAATATTCGGCGAGATTAGAAAATGAAACGAAAAAAAAGATTAGAAAAAGGAATTGAATCTTTGCAAAAACAAATAGAGATTCATAAAGAGAAGTTGAAAAAAGCGATTGATGGAGGAGATGAAGATTTGGCGAGGTATTATGAAAAAGATCTTGCGAGATTAGAAGGCGAGGAGATTAAGAAAAAAGAGAAACTAGAAAGATGAGAAGTGTTTGCGCTTAGATTGAATATAAATTCTTATAAACCTTCTTAGAAAAAGAGAGCTATGAAAATTGGAGTTTATGACGGCAGTTCCGGAAAAGACCTTGATAAGCTTGTTGAGAGAATATGCGTTAAAAATGAAGTTGTTCAATTAAATAAATATCTTAGAACTCGCAGGAGAAAATATCCGGAAATTGTTGTGGTAAATCCTTCTTTTTCTTCGGACAAAATTGGATATGCAGAGCCGATTGCAGAAAGAGCGAAGGAGCACGAGAAAACGCAGTTTTATGTTTTTGTATTTGTCGGCTCTGGCGAGGCAGAATTAAGAAAGCAATGCAGTAGAATTGAAAATGTTTCCTATATTCCTTTTTTTCGAGATGGAATTCATTTCCTTGAGAAAATGATTTCCTGGCGCTAAAATTCAATTTTTATTTCTTCTTAAATTCTACACTTGGCATTCCTTCGAATTCCTTGTCTCCTGTAACAAAATGATAGCCGTTCTTGACAGAAAAGACATATCCTACTGCATCAAAAAAAGAAACATCTTGTTTTTTATGTTCATATCGAAATTTTATGGCTTCAATCAACACTTCTTTAGTAACTTGCAGCGAGTATCTCTCTAATTTCTTGAACCAATAATCTGCAACTCTTTCATCTTCTTCACGCAATAGAACGGAATAAAATTCAGCCAAGGTTAAATCGGTTATAATAAACGGCGAATTAAAATAAGCGGTAAAAATTGGATTGCCTTTCGCAATTTCAACTAAGGCATAAGTATCGAGACATCTTCTTATTTCAACCATTTACCTTCAAGATCTTTTCTTACCTCTTTTAGAATCTGTTCTGTTGATTTTTTAAATTTTACAGCACCGAATAACTCCTTGAGAACATTCTCTTTTCTGGTAATCTCAATTATTATACTCTCTTCTGGTCTCAAGTTTAATTTGTTTGCTATCCACATAGGTATAACTATACCGATTGAATTTCCCCATTTTTTTGTTTTTACTTCTAATGCCATTGTATAACTATTTAGTATAATTATTATATAAATCTTTCTATGCTTGACTTAAAATTCAATCCCCTTTCTTGCCTGAATACCCTCGTCATAAGGATGCTTATGCTTTTTGATTTCTGTGATTAAATCTGCTGTCTTGAAGATTTTTGGAAAGGGAACATGGGAGCCAGTCAGGATTAATTCAACTGTTTCGGGCTTGGATTTTATCAGCTTTGTGACGTCGGATTCTTTTATCAACCCGAACTGAACTGCGTATAATATTTCGTCTGCGATTACGATGTCATTATCTTTTTTTAATGATTTTTTGAGATGCTGAAAAGCTTCCTTGGTTTTTTTAATATCTGTTTTTGTTGGCTTTCCTTTTATGAACTCGCCTGAACCGAATTGCTTGTAGGAGAAATTATAGAAATTTGATAATGTATCGAGCTCTCCTGTTTGGGATTTTTTTAGGAATTGAATTAAATGGACTTTGTATTTGTGATTTATTGAGCGAAGGGCTGTTCCTAATGCTGCTGTTGTTTTTCCCTTCCCGTCTCCCCAGTATATCTGAGTAAGCCCCTTTTCCATTGATTTAGACAAGTGATTGAGATATTTATATTTTCTCTAAATAAGAAATTATCTGGCTGGGCGCGTTGGTGTGGGTAATGAAGGCTGGGTTTCTGAGATTTTTTGTCCAAAAACACCAGGGTATGGCGGCAAATTTTTATCGAGGTTTAATTGAAATCTGTTGATTAATGTACCATTTAATTTAATTTGCCCACGATAAAGTCCTTCGGGTAGTCCTTCATTAAAAACTGCAGTAAATGTTTTTCTGGACCTATCGTTTATGTCTATTCCTTTCGAATAAGTTTTAATTTCTCCACGAACATTGTAGATATCAATAAACATTTCTCCCCCAGACTTAGTTTCTATATTCATAATAAGATTGAATTTAGTTGCTGGCCTGTAAACCGCAGCATCTTTTACTTCAGTAGAGTTAGATATAACAGGATAAAGTAAAAGAGGTAATCCGTCTAATCCTTTCATTTCGCCAATTTCTGCTATTCCGTTTCTGTTAGTATCTTCCCATTCTCTACAAAGATAAATAGATACCGGGCTTTCTTGTAGAGGAGGACTTACTCTTGGCTGCTGATTTTGTTCTGATTCTTTCAATCTTCTTATCAAATATTGCTGCTGGGCTGCTCTTACTTTTTCAGCTCTATCGCTTGCTGCAAGTTTTAATGCTAGAGCGCCCAAAAAACCTCCTGGAACAAGAATAAGTAAATTTCCAGCATCTGAATAGAAACGCTCATCGCTTGTGTCTACTTCGTGTCTTTGGCCGTTTTCATCAAGAAAATAATCTCTTTGCATCATCGAACATCCTGAATTTCCAATTAGTGAACTCGCTGCAAAGCATCCTGCTATACCAATTCTTGAAAGATTGTGTTTTCTCATGAAAATTTCAATTTTGATTGGTTTTTAATTCTTTGTATTTGTCCGAGGGCTACATCCCAACTAAAATAATTCTATAAAAAATATATCGGCAAGTTTATAAATCGGTAGCTATTTTTACTTTCTCTCTTTTCTCTCTTTGCAAAAGA
>JAGVXA010000028.1 GCA_018304025.1 Candidatus Pacearchaeota archaeon
CCATTTTATTTTCTTGGTGTTTAGTTTTTTCATAAGAACCTGCTTTACAGCAGGTCTTATCTTATTTACCGAGAGGACATTATTTCTGGATAAGACATTGAGCGCTTTTTGGAAAATATTATTTGATTTAGCAGAATAATTAATGGAAAAAATTCATGATACGCTGTGAATGAAATTAGCGAGGGGATGTCGAATTTATGATAATTATAAGATTGGTTGTTTAAGAATGTTAAATATTTTATATTATTACCACATCGAATGTTCTTTCTATTTTATTATTTCCTCTTTCCGAGATTATAGAGATGTCTTTGATTTCCAGAGAGATGATATTATTTTGTTTTTTTATTTCGAATTCGCTGTTTCTGATTTTTGCGAAGAAATTTCCGGCGCCTTCATATCTGTAAGTATTTTCTTTTTCTGTTGTTAGGGTCTTGAATTTTTCTTTGAGCTGCTGTTCTGTGCAGGAGGGGCAGGAAGTTATGGTTTGACTTAGGATTATTTTCGAGGTTTGAGTTATGTATTTCTGATTGAAATTAATTTCTTCTGCGATTTCTGAGAAGAGTGTTGAGCTTGACTGAAAGTCTTTGGCGAAGGATACCAAAATGAAAATTGCTGTAACTGAAAGAACTAAAGCTATGACAAGCAATAATGTCGTCGGGATGTCTGCTTTTTTATTCATATTTGCAATCTCCGTAATATGCTGACATTTCATAAGTTTGTCCTCTTGCTTCAATTTTAATTCTTTGAATTTGCTCGGGATTTTTTATAAAACTTGAAAAATACGAAGGGATGATTTGAACCTGATTGTTTTTGTAAACATAGCCGGCGATTAGTTCTGTATTTTTTAAAACAATAATGCATGGGTGTTGTTCGTTAACGAGGGGTTTAATTTTTTCTTTGAAATGTTCTGGAGAGATGTAGCCATTGAGCATGATTGTTATCGCATCAAAGACGAGGGTCTGCTGTTGTTTGCCGTCGATTTCTATCTGAATTGATTTTAAAAGAAGAGATTCTTCTGGATTGATGGAATCTGCGGCGTCGAAAGTGCTGATTTTGAAAAGAGAAGCTGTTGCAGAGAGAGCTATGAAAATTCCCATTATGACTACGATAATAATCATGACTGGCAATGACACGATGAATTTTCCGAGCTGGGCTTTTTTGCTTTTCATGTTATTTGTTTTTGAATTTTGGTATATGAAATATATTTGTTGTGGCGCGCATTTGGACGCCATTTGTTTGAGGCGGGCGTCTTATCTTTATGCAAAATCGTAAATTCGAGTCGTTCGATATTCTTCGAACGAGGACACCAGCGATTTTGCGGGCGCGCCGCATTGATTCGTTCTTCATGTTATTTGTTTTTGGGCTTGCTGTTTAGAGCCTGTTGTGATTCTGAAATCGTTCAAAAAAGTAGTTGTGCATATTGGATAATTGGGATTGTTTTTAGCTGTGGTTTGAGAGAGTGCGCAGGTCACTTCGTCGCTTTCAATTCCAAGTTTGACTTCGCTGTTTTTTGCTATCACGATTATGAAATTTTCTTTTATTATTTGTTGATTTATATTGCAGACTGTGAAAAATTCTTTTTCCAGCAACGCTTTGTCTTGGTTGAAATTTATTTTATTGGTTGTTAAACAGTCCTGGATTTTGTAATTTAATATGTCTGCGTCGACTTTTCGGAAATCGTAGCCCGAGCTAAAGAATACATAGATTCCTGCTGCAATTCCGCCGCCGATGACAATCAGCATTAATACGAATGGGAAAATCATTACTTGCTCGCCTAATTGCGCTTTTTTGCTTTTCATTTTTTTGGCTCTGAGATCGTGAATGTTAAGATATTGTTTTCAGGGATTAATTTTATATCTGGGGAGAGAATTATGACGTCGTTAAAATACGAGTAGCAGGTTTTTTTTCCCGGCGAGAGCTTGACGCAAACTTTATTTTGCGAGTTGTCGAATGAAAAAATTTCGCTGAATGTCTGGACGTTGTTTTTCTTTGCGATTTGTGTCGCTTTCTGGATGTCTATTGTTATCTGGTCTCCTGGCTTTGCTATATTGATTAATTTTGTTATTTCTTCTGAATAATATCTTTCCCAGACAGATGCGCCGTTCATTTGATTCCATAGGAAGAGCATCATGCCGGCGAAGAAAACCATTGCTATGAGCAAATAAATTACCGTCGAGCTTATGACATTTTCAGCTGCTTTTTTATTTTTGATTTTGAGTGAGATATTCATCTGTGTAGTAGGTTAGATTAATTGTGCTGGCGTTTTTTTCGATGTGGATTTCCATGAGATTTGGGCGGAGATAAATCATTTGCGGATGCAATTTGTTTTTGCTGTAAAAGGTGTCTTTAGGCCTTAATTCTGAATATGCGAATAAATTATTTACGAAAATGTCTTTATCTTTTATTTCTGTGCAGAATCCCTGCCCTTGCGTTTGGCAGTTTTCTTTCCAATTGTCAGATTGAATATCGTCGTGCTGTGATTTGCAGAGGCACAGACAAGAATTTAGAAAACATTTTTCTGGTTTTGTATTTGTCGGGTCGTTTTTGTTCCAAGACAGGAGGAACCAAGTGTTTGATTTTTGGAATCCTTGAATTGTGAATTTTCCTTTTGGTTCTGCCAGGATTTCTATTTTGCTGATTATTGTGTTGAGAGTTGTTTTTGCATTTTCTGCTTCCTGGTTTGCCATGACGTTTTTGTAGATGAGATAGGCACCGCCTAAAATTAGCACGAGGCAGATTGCTCCGATTACTAATGTTATGAAATTTGGAGTGAGGACATTTTCTTCGGCTTTTTTGTTTAACATTTTATGGAGTTCCTTCGATTTGCTTGCAGATTTGGTTTATTGCTGCTGTTTCGTACGGGATGACTTGGATTGCGGAGCAGCCGTTGCGCGCTTCTTTCTTGTCGGAGGTTAGCGTGCCGCAGTATCCTGCTGAGATGACGTTTTTGCTGTAGTGAAGAGAGGACATTGAATAAATTGCTGCGCCTGTTGTTGCTAGTCCTATGACTACCAAGGCTTGGCCTTTTGGTATTAGAGGGGTTACAAATGCTGCGCCTGCTGCTGTTGCTCCAAGGCTTATGATACCTTCGAGAGCTTTTTTGTAATCTCCTGGTTGGACTTGGCTGAATACGACTGCTAATTCTGTTGTTTGAGTTTGAAAAGTTACATCTACGGGTGTTGTTTGTATTTTTTCTGACAAGGGAGCGTAAGAATTAACGCTTCTGTCTGTGAATGTTTGGAGATAAGTTAAACTGCTGCCGGGAACTTGAGTGTTTTTAATGTAATTTTGGATATCTACTTTGCCGAGGACATTTTTTTCATCTGCGAGATTGAATGCTAGTCTTGAACAGATTACGCAGGTTACTACGCTTGGATTAAATCCTGCGTCTTGAGCTGCTGTCGAGAATAAACTTAATTTTCCCTGCCCCATCATGTTCCAGCAGTCGTACATTGCGTTTGTAATTTCTTTTTCTACTTCTCTCGCGGCTTTACATGTATTTTCAGTGCATTCTTTTGAGATTTTTTTCTCTTCGGGATTTTTTTCTGCTGCGAATTCAGCGCAGTTTTTGTCGTTTGTGATACAGATTTTTTTTGTTGTGCATTTTAATGGAACGTAGGAAGCTCCGGAAGGGGCTGTTGCTCTTGTTAAAACTGCGAGACGACAGACTTCATCACTTGAATAATTTTTGAAGTCTGAGGCGATGTAAATTAGGACGATTAGCAAAATTCCGAATGCTGTTATTGCTAAGACTAGAGTTATGATTGCAGGGGCTGTCATATCTCCTCTTTTTTCCATTGTGAAGATAGGAAGAGGGGATTTATAACGATTGCGTTAGGGATTAATTACTTATTAAAAAAGAGAATGCGAGAGAAGATTTAATAATACTTATTAGTATTTAATTTGATGAAGAAGAGGGTATTAATAATTTTTGGAATTTTTATTCTGGTTGGCTTATTCGAAAATGTTTTTGCTTTTTTAACGCCGATTGCGCGCTGGGATGTTGTGCCGTATCAGAGAATTAATGCTGGAGAAACTTTGAATTTAGGAGTTGTTGCGTTTTCTAAGGAGGGGATTGATAGAGTTGAATTTTTAATTTCAGGACAGGGATATTCTGGCGGAATTAAAACAGCGACGGAAATGACATTAAATTCGCAGACAGGTGTTTGGGAATATTGGGTGCCTTTGTCTGCTTCGGAGTTTTCTTCAGATGGAGTTATTGGTGTTGAAGCAGTTGTTTACGGGAGAGATGGGGGAGTGAGGGATAAGAATACTGGCGGAGGAAATCTAGGACTTGACGAATTGAATTTTACCGTGAATCCGCTTGGAAGTTTAGTTCAAGTTGAAGCGTGGGTTGATGTTAATGGAAATGATTTAACAGGGATTGTGAACGACAGGAATAACCCATTTAGGACAATTGGAAAATCTATTGATAAAATTAGGGAATGGAGAAATGCAAATGGTTTTGGAAATAATGCAGACGGCGGAATTATTAGACTGCTACCTGGAGCGCATAATATGTCAAAAGGTGGAGTGAATGGAGAGATTCCTGTGACAAATGAATGGGTAACAATCACGAGAGATATTTCTGGAACAAAAGAAAATACTATCATTCAACATGGCAATGGCGGAACTCCAGATGTTAGATTATTAAAAGCAGAAGGAACCACATTAAAAAGTTCTAGGCAATATGATTTTGCTATTTATGTTTCTCATGTTGCTAACGCGACACTTTGGGTTGATGATTGCGAGCTCGTTGGTCCTGGAAGATATGTAGCATATGACACTTACCTTGTTTCCAATCCAACGTATTATACAAATTCATATATCCACGACGTGGATACTGCTGTGGCTCGTGCGATTTTTGCGCGTAATGTGAGGATTGAAAGAATTTCGAATGACGCGTTTCACCAAACTAATTTTATTGTCAATTGTTCTGCAACTGATTTGAATCCAGACATTTTGCATCTTGATAATGCAGACTATATTCCTAATGGACATATTAGCGGATATGATTATGTAATTGAAAAAGCAGGAGCCTTTGCTGACTATACTTGGGTGAATGGGAATATGTTTTATGTTGGAGATACATGGCTTAATCGTAATGTCAATGTATTGGGGAAAATAGACGATAATTCAATTTATGTAAATGCTCCTTTGAATTGCTTAAACAATGCAACTACTCTTGCTGGAATTCCTTGTGATGCTGGAATTATTTATAATTCTACACTTTGGACAAATTGGCATTCTGATGGATTACAATGGTGGGGGCCGGGAAGCGGCTCTCCGTGCAACGCGATGGAGAATACTATTGTGTACAGCAATCGAATTACCAATACCAGTTATCAGGGAAACTGGATAGATGGTTTTGAAACTTGTCCGGATGCAGAAGGAATCGCTTTTGTAAATAATTATCTCGATGGCTCGTGGATATGGTCCAGGGGTACAAAGCATTTAGTCTGGTGGCACAATTCCTTCATAGAAAATCAACGTAATTTTTATATTAGAAACTACAATCAATCGCAATTTTCTTCAATAGGGAATTTGTTCAATGGACCATTAATTGATTTATCAAGCGGGGGCAGGGTGAATTATAGTTCGTGGGGCAATAATCATTTTTCGTTTGTTGGAAGCACTCCAAATGGGTGGTCTTTGGCTCATGGCACGCAAAATACTACCGGCGATGCAGGGCTTGACAGCAACGGAAAACTTTTGTTTGGGAGTGTGTTGATTGATAGAGTTTCTCCGTCGGTTGTGCCTGTTGATGCAAATGGAATTGAAAGAATTAATAGGGGAGATGTTGGAGCTTACGAATATATTTCTGGGACTCTGCCTGTTCAAACAACTTGCACGATAACGAAAGCGTATTGGAAATTGGCTTGAAGATTAAGAGAATTTTTTTATCAGAAGAATTGTTCCGACTATCAGGATGATAAAGAAAGCTATCCACAATGCGAGTTTTAGGACATAACTTACCTGGGCTTTTTTGTTTTTCATGAGCATGTTGATTTTGGATTGTTTAAGTCGGCGATTAAATAGAAGTCTCTTTTGTCGACGCAGGTTTTAATCCATGCTTGCTGTTTTGTTGTTGCGTTGGTATATGGAAGATTAATCGGGGTTTTGAGGATTGAATAACGCCAGTTAATTCCAATGTCGGTTATGATTTGTGCTGCTTCGGAGTTTGTAATTGGGGAAGGTGCATTTTCTAAGATTGGAACGCTCTTATCGAAACTTTTTACTTTTTGGATTTGAAGGTTATTTGAAGGATTTAATAAAAAATCTCCGTAACTTTTTTGGCAGGTTTTTTCTTCATGCCAGACCAAAGAGATTAATATATTTCCGTTTGTGTACATCATTCTTACGCACGCGTCTAACAAGGGGGGAATTCCTGCGCTTAGTTCTCCTGTATAAATTTTGTCTCTGAAATTTGCTTCCAGTGCTGTTCTTTCGTTGAGCTTTCTTATTCCTGCGTATTCGTATTTTTCGTTGTAAAAATTGTAGAAAGTATTTGATAGATCTTTGTAGCTTACTGTCTTGTCTTTGAATTCCATTGCGTCGTTTTGGAATTTTATTATGTTTGCGCCGTCGTAATATTCGACTTCGTTTGTCTGGGTGTTGAATCTGAAGATTTGTGTTTCTTGGGCTGCGGGCTGAGTCATGTTTGGAGTTGAGGCGAGAATTCCCAGTTTTTCCATGGCGCTTCTGAATCCTCCTGAAAGAGAGACGAGAACTATGACTAACACGACTAAGAAAATTGCTATCAGAATTATTTGCGTTGTTGTTATTTCTGCTTTGGATTTCATCGTCCGAACCGTATCATATTTTTTAGAAAATTTATTATCTCGTATATTTTTCCGGTGTAAAATCCGTAGAGGATTCCGCCGATTAGGATGAGAACTGCGATGGCGAGAATCCAGCCGAGCAGAGTTCCCCAGACTATGCTTTCACCTTTTTTTGATTTCATGGAAATAGGAGAAGGAATGTATATAAAAAGTCTTTTGTTGGTGCGCAATTGGACGCCAATTGTAGAGGCTGGCGTCTTGTCGGTAAAATTCGCTTTTGATGCGTCGCAATTGGACGCACTAAATCAATTTTCTCGGTGCGCAAATTGGACTTGCCTGTTCTTGCGGCTGGCAAGTCTTATTATTAACAGCTCACTTCGTTCGCTGGTGCGCACCGAGTAATTGCGTTCGGCTGTGCGTCTTATCTGTAAAATTCGCTCCGCGAATTTAGCGACGCATCAACTCCGCAAATATTTTGAAACAATATCGAAATTCGCTTCTCTTGCTGACTGCTAACAACAATCGCATAATTTATAACATCTAAATTCTTTTGAAGAAGGTAAAAGAAGAGGAACAAAATGACAGCGGGAGCACCATCGACAGAAGAAATTTTAGCAAAATATGAATCAAAGCTGCAGTCGGAGTTTGACAGGGGGAGTGTGGACAGGGAGGATTTGTCGGAGGAATATGTCAGATTCAAGGAAGAAATGATTCCGGAGATGAGCAAATATTCGAAGTGGGCGAAGTCCTTGGGAAATGCTATTACTCTGAAGATTGCGGAGAAAGACAGGGCGAGGGTTCAGAGATATCTTGACATTGCGCATTTGGATGTTACGGCGTCGCAGGCTTTGACTCTTTCGATTTTGTCGATGCTGACTGTGTTTTTCGCGACTGTTCTTATTGCTGTCGCTGTTTATTTGATTAATGGTTCTATTCAATTATTATTTGGTTTTCTCGGGCTGATGGTGAGCATGTTTGTTTTTTATTATACTTACAGCATGCCGCAGAGACTGGCGAATTCGTGGAGACTGAAAGCTTCGGCGCAGATGGTTCCTGCGATTTTGTATGTTGTTGTTTATATGAAACACACTTCTAACCTTGAGCGGGCGATTGGATTTGCGTCGCAGCATCTGGAAGGGCCGCTGGCCTTGGATTTCAAGAAAGTTTTTTACGATGTTGAAGTCGGGAAATTTTCAACTATCAAGCAATCGCTGGAGAGCTATCTGGAGAGATGGAGAGATTATTCGCCTGAATTTGTAGAGTCATTTCATCTTATTGAGTCGTCGTTGTTTGAGCCTTCTGAAGACAGGAGAGTTGAGATTTTGGAGAGGGCTTTGAGAGTCATGCTCGACGGAGTTTACGAAAAAATGCTGAAATATTCGCGGGAGATTCGCTCGCCGTTGACAAATATTTACATGCTTGGAATTATTTTGCCGACGCTGGGGTTGGCTCTTTTGCCTTTGGCTTCTACTTTGCTCGGAGGGATTTTGCAGTGGCCGCATGTATTTTTGCTGTTCAATATTATTGTTCCGTTTATGGTATTTTATGTTGTTTCTGAAATTTTGCTGAAGAGGCCGGGAGGGTATGGGGAGTCGTCGATGCTGGAGTTTAATCCTGATTATTATTTGTTTGTTTCGAAGAAGCCTTGGGTGCTGGCGTTTGTGATTTGCCTGCCTTTATTTTTGATTGGAATTCTGCCGTTTATTTTTCAGATAGAATTTATTACCAGTACTCTTGGCTTGCAGAGCGATTATAGTTTTGCAGAACTTGGACTTGGAATGCTGGGGGAGGGAAATATATTCGATTTTAAACTTGTCGACGGGAAAATGGTTGGGCCGTTTGGGCCTTTGGCGCTTTTGCTCAGCTTGTTTATTCCTTTGGCGGTAGGAATGTTTTTTGCGATTGCTTATTCTGGGAAGACGAAGAAATTAATTTTTGCACGAAAAGACACGCAGGCATTGGAGACAGAGTTTGCTAATTCTTTGTTTCAATTGGGTAACAGAATTGGAGATGGTTCGCCTGCTGAAATTGCTTTTGCCCGCGTCGCGGAATCAACACAAGGACAGACGAGCTCTCGGTTTTTTGCGACGGTGAATCAGAATATCCAGCAATTAGGAATGTCGTTGGAGCGGGCGATTTTTGATACAAGGACAGGCGCTTTGATTTATTTTCCGTCGGGATTGATTGCAACTTCGATGAGAATTTTGGTTGAGACTGTTAGGAAGGGGTTGAAAGTTGCTGCGCGCTCTTTGATGTCTATTTCTGATTATGTCAAGAATATTGACAAGATTAACCAGCGCCTTAAGGATTTGCTGGCTGAGATTGTTTCTGACATGAAGTCCAACATGACTTTCCTTGCGCCTTTATTGGCGGGAATTGTTGTCGGTTTGTCGTCGATGATAACTTCTATTTTGAATAAACTGCAGTTCATGACAGAGGGCGCTGGCTCTACTGATGTCGGCTTTGGCTTCGGGAATATTTTGGACATGTTCCAGTTGACGCAGATGATTCCGCCTTACTTTTTGCAGATTTCTGTCGGGCTTTATATTGTTGAAATTATTTTTATTCTGACGATGGCTCTTGTCACAGTTAATTCGGGGAAGGATGTTTTGATGGAGAAGTATGATACTGCGCGGAATTTGAAGCGCGGATTATTATTGTATTTGGCGACTGCCTTGCTTTCTATTTTGGCTTTGACTTTGTTGAGTGGTTTTGCTTTGGGGATGGGATAAATATATTCTTTTCGGCACGCAATTGCTGTTTGACAATTTTGTGCGGCTGTCAAACAGTTATTTATTTACAAAATTGCTTCGCAATTTTCTGCGTGCCAAAATAATTAGACGGAGAGAAATTCTTTGATAATATCGCTTGTCGTATAGATTTTAATTCTGTTTTGTTTTTGAAAATGTTCGTCGTCTGTCCAGATGCCGTCGTTTGGAATTGACAGAGCGAGAGCGATGAAAGGGACGTCTTCTATGTCTATATGTCCCATAATTAATTTTGCTTCTTCAAGATTAGCTAAAAAATTTTCTGTTTTTATGAGGAGTATCTTTTCTAATAAGACGTTATAGATTTCTTTAAACTGTTTTTTAGATACGTCGGCTTTTTTGATAATTTCGTCTTCGTGTTTGATTATATTTCTCAGAGATATTTCCGGATGATAAAATTCAAATCCACTTTCTAAAACGATTTCTCTTGATTTAGAATCCTTAATTAAAGCAGACATAATTGCATTTGAGTCTATGATTAATTTCATATTAATCCGAGTTCTTTAGCCATACTTCTTTTTACCTTTTTATCAATTTCTTCGACGTCTTTTTTGGTTAATTTACTTTTGCCTGCGATGGCTTCTGCTATTGCGACTTTTCTTAAGTGTTCAAGAATTGCTTTTCTGATTACAGCACTCCAGTTAGTTTCTTTGTGCTTTTTTAGTTCTTCTTTCAATTCTTTTGGAATTGTTAGTGTTATGTTCTCCATATGTGTTGATAGGTGTGTACACTATTTAATGTTTTTGGTTTTAGAAGAATAATGTCTTATCCAGAAATAATGTCCTCTCGGTAAATAAGATAAGACCTGCTGTAAAGCAGGTTCTTATGAAAAAACTAAACACCAAGAAAATAAAATGG
>JAGVXA010000029.1 GCA_018304025.1 Candidatus Pacearchaeota archaeon
CTTCGGCTTTCAGCCGTAGAGTCTCCAAGAGACTCTTTTTTGTGAATTTCATAGGCTGATATAAATCAGCGTTGAGAACTAATTTTCGGATACCACAGAGCAAAATTAAAAGAGAAGGTTTTTAAACTTTGAACATCTCGTAAATATAATATCTTCCCCGGTATGGTCTTCGGGCAATACCGGGCAGTTTATATTATTTCATTTAAAAAATTATTAATGCATTTTGAATTATCTCTCTTCAATATATTTTCTGCCTTTTAGCTTTTCTGGAAGATGCTCCTGCTCGACTTTTGCGCCGGGAAAATTGTGGGCGTATTTGTATCCTTTTCCGTACCCTAAATCTTTCATTAATGCGGTTGGGGCGTTTCTTAAATGCAGAGGAACTGGAAGATTTCCTGTTTCTCTTATGTCTGCTCTGGCTTTTAGCGTCGCTGTGTATGCTATGTTTGATTTTGGGGCGTTAGCTAAATAAATTGCTGTCTGGACTAGCGCTGTGTCGCATTCGGGATAGCCGAGAAATTCAACTGCATCTTTTGCTGCTGTTGCTAGTTGAAGGGCTTGGGGGTCTGCGTTGCCAATATCTTCTGACGCAAATCTTATCATTCTTCTGATTATGTATTTCGGATCTTCGCCTGCTTCAATCATCCTCATTGTCCAGTAAACTGCGGCGTCTTGGTCTGAATCTCTTAAGGACTTATGCAGTGCGGAAATTATATTGTAGTGCTCCTCGCCTGTTTTATCATATCTTAGAAAAGTTCTCTGGGAAGCGTCTAAAATTGACTGCGTTGATATTTCTTTTTCTTTGGAAAGATGAGATGCAAGTTCAAGAATGTTCAGGGCAGAGCGCGCGTCGCCGTTTGCCAGTTGGGCGATTAAAGATTTGTTTTCTTGCGTTATTGCAAATTTGTTGTTCAGTCCATTCAGGTTTGCCAGCGCATTAGAAATAATTTTTTCCAAATCTTTTTCTTCCAAATGATTCAAGACGAAAACTCTTGAACGTGATAATAAAGGCGAGATGACTTCGAAACTCGGATTTTCTGTTGTTGCGCCGATTAGCGTTATCAAGCCAGATTCGACGAAAGGCAAAAGGAAATCCTGCTGTGCTTTGTTAAACCTGTGGATTTCGTCGAGGAATAAAATTGTTTTTCTCTGGAAAAGTTTTGCCTTGTTTATTGCGTTCTGGACGTCTTCTTTTTTTGCAGAGACTGCTGAAAGAGAAATAAATTCTGCGTTTATGAATTTAGAAATTAATCTTGCCAGAGTTGTTTTTCCGCAGCCTGGCGGGCCCCAGAAAATTATTGAACTCGGGAAAGCGCCTGACTCTAAGATTATCCTCAGAGGTTTTCCTTTTGCGACTAAATGCTCCTGCCCGAGAAAATTGTCTAAATCTTGGGGGCGGACTCTGAATGCTAGAGGGGAATTTGGATTCATTGTTTTTGAGAGAACAGGAAATATATAATGATTTAGATGTTTTTTAGTGAAGATTGGCTCCGCTCCTGACTTCGTCAAGGAGCTTCGCTTAGAAGAAAAGTTAGTGGGAATAAAATATTTCTGTGCGGCTGTGGATTACAGTATATCTGAAAAATTACAAGATGAATTTATTGAATTAAAGCAACTAAATGTTTATTAATTCTGGAGTTTTATTATAAAGATGCTGACTTTGCAGGATATTCAATCGTTGATGTCTCGTCTTGACGAGTGGTCTCTAGAGGGTTCTGCGATTTCTAAAGTATTTATGTTTAAAGATTTTAAAGAGGCTTTGGAATTTGTAAATAAGGTTGGGGAAATTGCCGAGCGAATGAAGCATCATCCGGATTTTATTATTTCTGGAGGGAGTGTTAAGCTGTCGTTGAGCACGCATTCTGAAGGTGGGCTGACGAAGAAAGATTTTGAGGTTGCGGAAGAGATTGGGAAATTGTGACGTTGTTTGTTTGACAGCATGAAATTAAAAATCAGAAAGGCAGAACCAGCAGATTTTGAAAGATTAGAAGGGATATTATCTCAAAATGAGATGTTAAATTCTGAGGAAATTGACGGGAAAGAAGCTATGAAAAGAGTTTACGAGCAAATGGGCAAATATTTTTTAGTTGCGGAACTTGGCAATTGTGTTGTAGGTATGATTCGGGGGTGTTATGACGGTTCTAGAGCATTGATACATCAAATGGCGGTTGATAAAAAATATCAAAAACAGGGCATTGGAAAAAAACTGATGCGGGAGCTTGCTTCAAAACTGAAATCAGATGGTGCAAAGTCGCTTTCTGTTACATCTGCGGAAAAATCAAGAGAGTACTACAGGAATTTAAGATTTTCTGATTTGCCAATAACATTAATGGTTTGCTTTGACATAAATGAAGTAATTGAAAAGACAAATCCTTAATTGCGCGAAGAGGGGCAGAAAGATTTTGAGGTTGCGGAAGAGATTGGGAAATTGTATAAAATCACTTATTTTTTCTTTTCGATTTTGTATACTTTACAATAATAAACAAGACAATTAAGACAATAATTGCAAGAGTTATAATCCACAACAACCACGCCTTGCTGCTTTTTTGCGTTTCTTCTGGAGCCATTTCTAATCCGGCTTTGTTGATTGAAGTTTCTTCCTCGGCAGCAGAAACTATTTCTTTTATTGCCTGAATATTAAGATTTGCTTTATCAGAGGAAATACTATTTAACTTGATTAGCAAGTCATAATATTCGTCGGTATTAACATTAACTTTCCATTCTTCTCCAATATTCATGGTTTTTTGCTGAGAAGTAGAAGAGACATTTACCGTTGCTGTTGCTGCTGTTAATTCAACAACTCCAACATGGTGAGTTTCTCCATTAATTTTAACTCTTACCCTGTTTTTTCTTCCAAGTTCTTTTGTGATTGCAATTTTTTCGCTAAGTTCTTCGCTATCTTCAACAAAGGTATTTGTCCAGAATGAAGAGACTGCTGAACCGCTGCCGCCGGAAGTAGTTACGGCGGTTGTTGCTGAAGCAATGATGCTTCCGCTAACTGCTGGAGCGGTTCCTGAAAAGTGAGGAAGTCTTATCCAAATTTTATTATTCGCTGTGTCAATTGCGCAAGGGCTTGTTGAGTTTATTGCTGAAGTCCCTGTAGTTGTCGTTGCGCAAGTTGAACTATCCATTAAACTTTGCCATTCGGTCTGACGCGCAGAATAGTGGGAGTGATTTCCTGCCAAAGCAGAAGCATTTGTTCCATTTGTAGAAATCCAAATTGGAGATGTCCAGTTCATATCTCCATTTGAATCTTCTCCGTAAAAAGTAGTAAGTGACATTGAAACTGTTTGAGAATCGTTTAAGCCACTGCCTGCTGTTTCAGAATATGGGGTGGAGACTAATACATAGTCATAAATTGTTGGGCCTCCTGAACCAAACTTGACTGCGTTTGAAAAAGAACTTGAAGATTCGCTTGCGCCTGCATCGTTCTCGAATGCTGCATCTGGCGGACCAGAAGCGAGCATATCAACATTCACGTAATGAACTTGAAGACTTCCCGAGCCCATTCTAAAACTTATTTTTCCGCCGGCAATTATCGCTGAAAGAGGATTAAATTCATCCATTCCTGCTGATGCTGTTAAAATACAACTTGAGGGAGGATTAGGAACATCACAGGAAGAGTTTGACTTGTAAATTGCTACAGTTACTTGCGCGGCAGATAATGCATCGCCGATATCTCCGGGATTAAACAACGTCATAGTTATATTTGGATTTGCCAAAATTCCGGAAAGGCTCATGGACGGGATGGACTTTGGAGAAAAGCTTTGGCTGTAAATGCTCATTTTTTTCACGCCAGTGGTATTTAACAAAGGCAGAAAGAAAGTTCCGTTGGCTGAAGAAATATCTTTCATAAATGTAAATTCTTTTGCTCCGTAGAGTGAATAGTCGACTTTAACTTCTAGATGGGCGGTGAGACTTGTAATTAAACTGCCGGACGAATTAATCAGATTGAATTCTTGCTGTGCTGAAGAAATGTTTAATTGCCCCCAGTCATTGGCGTTGTGCATAGAAATATTTCCATTAAGAGCGCCCCAATTGCTACCCATTAGAGTGTAAATTGTGAAGTTCTTATTTCTGGGACTGTCGCCATAAGTCAAACTTAAATTCATGTATCCTCCGTAATATTTTGTGCCGTTTCTTGCGGAAGCAAATAAAATGTAATTCGCTGTTTCAGCAGGGCCTGGAAGAGAAATATTATACCATCCTGTTGTTAAATTATACTCGTCAGTTTGCTGTCCCCAAGAGCTCATATTCCAAGGAAGATTTCCCTGATCAAAAAAGACCATATCCCCTGGCTCTAATAAATACGGAACAACAGTGAATTCGTTCCAACCCACAATACCAATTGCGCTTGTGTTTTGAATGAATCCTGTAATTCTTGTGAGTTGCTCGGTGCAATTAAACTGTTTTTGGAGTACGTGCGTGGTAGAATTATATTCAGATAAATTCTGGCCAAATCGGTAAGAAGATGAAGACGTAAAATTGCTCCAGTCAAAACTAACAGGCAAGCTCTGCTGCGGGTAAACCATAACTGAATAATTTCTGTCTCTTGGGACATAAACGATTGCTTCAGTCACGCTGCTTTGCCAGCTTGAGGCAACGTCGTAACCTAATAAAGTGTCTTTTACCATATAGTTAAATGAGGTTCTTCCGCCGGATGAATTAATTGCTGTTATGTTTATTGTTCCTGCTTGTTTCAGATAAAAGTTTACTCCTGTGGTGTTAGCAAATTCTGCGTAAGGAAAAGCCGGGAGCGATTGCCCTATAAAATCCAAATCACTGTTGCTTGAATTGAAATGACGAATTACCGGCTTATACATGTAGCTAACATTTTCTGTTACAGAAAAATTAAACCAGCCGGATGCATTTGAGTAAGATGAATTTGAGAGTGCTAAAGCCGGGCCATTTGCGCCCATAGTGTAAATAGTCATATTTACAAGAGTGTTGTTCAGAGCATTGCCGTCAACGTCGTAAACAGTTCCGTTAAATTCCCATGCAAGAACAGGAGACAGAATTATGAATAAAAATACAAATGAAAATAAGCCAAGTACTTGCTCTTTGCCCACCATCTTTTACAAAAATCTAACGATAGAGTAGTTTATAAATTTTTCCGAAAGATGATGCTGAAGATAGCGAGACATGACAAAACTTTCGGTTTCATTAATAATTCAAAATAATTATCTGAATTCGGTTTATCGTCGTTATTGACATACTTTTGGAGGTTTAAGATATAACAACTTGAAGGATTTATCCCGATAGTCTTACAGTATCCCGAAAGATTTAATCCAAGCCAAAAGCATTCGTGAAATTAACAATCGTATTATACTCTTCCAAATAATTTATTCCTTTCGGTGTAACCTCGTAGGTTTTCCCCTGCTTTAGCTCGATCTCTTTGATAAATTTCTTTACTATTAATTCTTCCAAATACTCTTTCATCATCTGGTGGGAAAGATTTGACTTGTAAAGTATGTGCGTGGGCTTTATTCTCCCATTTTTTTCTCGGATAACGGTAAGAATATCTTTTATTATTTCTAGTTTATTTCTTTTTCTTTCCATGTTTGATAACTCTGAGCAGACTGGATGCTATGAAACAATAACCAATTAATTCTGTGACGTGGGAGATTACATATATCGTCGCTGATGACTCCTGAACTAAAAAGATAACGTTGCTGACGAAGAGGAAAAACATCCCCCAGAAAGTCAAAAAGACGGTTTTGTTTTTTCTTTTGATGAATTCCATGTAGTAATGATAGTTTACAAACAAAAGGCATAATGAAGAAATGAAGTAAATCATGAAAACTTTATTGAAACTGAAATTGATAGCTATAAATGCCATTGCAATCAGAAGGCCGTAAATTCTTTTTCTTTCTACTCTCAGGGTTGTATAAAGAAGAGTTATATGGCCGAGAATAAGAAAAAGAATATACGACGCAACTGCTATGTTTTGAGCATTTAAAATTCTGTGTATTGCGATTGCCAGAAGATTTCCTTCCAGAGCTGAAATAAAGAAAAGAGAAATAATCGAGGACACGAAGTACGACGCTGAAAGCAGGGCGAAGGAAATTCCGAAGAGTTTTATTTCTTTTTGGGAGGAGATTTTGTAGATTCTGTAGGAATACAACGCGACTAATGCAGCCGCAAGCATGAAAATCATTTCAAATGCGATATTGAACCCGAAGAACCAGCTAGGAATGTAATGCAATTGAGTCATGGTTATAAGAAGAGGTTTTGTTTAAAAGCTTTACGGAAGTTTATTCTTGCTTTGTTGGGAACAAACAAGAGTGGCGACGAATAAATTTTGGTTTGGAGTTGTTCCTCCGCCCCTTTGATGATATTATAATTAGTTATTTAATTTTTCTCTCGATTCTGTCCAGCTGTTTTTTGATTTCTTCTATTTCTCTTTCGGATTTTCTGTCTACTGCGTAGTCGTATTCTGTTCTTATTCTGTCTTTTTGGGAAATTCTGTTTTGGCTCATTAGGATTATGGGAGTTTGAATTGCGGTTAAACAAGCGAGGACGAGATTAAGAAGAATAAACGGATAAGGATCCCATTGATTAATCCATGCGTAGATATTTGCAGATACCCAAAAGATTAAAAAAATTATTATTAGAATTATAAAGCCCCACGAACCAATGCATTTTGATAATATGTCTGAGGCTCTCTGACTTGTTGTTAATTTTGTTCTTAGTGGATGATTTTGAGGCAGGCTGGAAATATCGCTAATTATTTTTTCCTCTTTTTTCATTTTATTAGACGGAAGAAAGGATTTATATAATTATTGATTTTTAGTTTAATATGAAAGTGAAGGACATAATGAAACAAGCGCATGTTGTTGACAAGGATATTTCTTTTGGCGAGGCGGCGAAGATTATGAGCTCTTCGAACATTGGAAGTTTAATTGTTGTAGCTGAAAAAAAGATGATAGGGATTGTTACTGCCAGCGATATTTTAGAATGTTTTGGGAAAGAGGGAAATGTTTCCGGAATTATGAAACAGAAAATTGTGACTGTTGAATCAAAAGAAGACATTGATGTCGCCCTAGAGCTGATGAAGAAAAATAAAATAAAACACCTGCCTGTTGTCGACGAGGGGAACTTGGCTGGAATTATTGCGATGACTGATATCGCCGAGCATGCTGACGAATTGGAAGGGGAATTTCTTGTAAGTTAGACAAGGTATATAAATTAAGAAAAGATAGAGATTGCATGAATAGAGGTGCGATTAGCGGTGTTATCACAACGGTTTTGATAGTTCTTATAACAATCGTCGCGGTTGGGAGCGTGGCTGTTGTTGTCATTAATTTAAATGAAAATGCAGGAGAACAGATTTCTGAAGAGTTTAATACGCTTGTTGAGGATGTGAGCGGAGGAGATAATACAAAAAATGCTGCGGCTCCGGCAAAAGCGTGCGGCGACGGAATTGATAATGACGGAGACGGATATGCTGATGAAGACGATTCTGGGTGCGCTGATGCCGGCGAGTATGACAGCCAGATTGACGATGAAACTTCTTCTGAAATGTGCAATCCGAATCCCGACCCTGAAAATTTGGTTTTGAACGGGCGTGCAGAATGCGATTTGGATGGGGACAATTTACCAGACAGTTGGGTGGTGAGAATGAAGGATACTGAACGAAGAACTTTTTGGGAGATGGATTTTATAGGCACGGGACATGGAATGGTGCTGAAGACAGAAAACATCGGAAATCCTCCGTCAGGGCATTTGGGGTGGGAGCAGAAAATTTCTCTAAAGCCAAATACTTGGTATGAATTCAGCGCAGACATTGCAACAGAAAATTTACAGCCTACGCTTGCAGCTGATAATAGTTTAGATGCCTCGAGCGACTGGGCAGGAGTTTCCTTGATTCCGTTTAATACGGAAAATCAAAAAATTTCAGGATTGGATGTAAGTTTCTGGTCAACTGGAATTATATTCAGCGACTGGGATGAAAGCAGCTGGACTTACAGAACATTTGATATTCGGGGGATTGAGCCTTGGAGAACATACCGAAGATATATTAAAACGAGTGATACGACATCTTACGCTTATGTTTATTCAAATTATAATTATCCGCGAGGAAAAGTGTATGCTGATAATATAGCTGTTAAAGAGGTTTCTCGTGATCCGACACTGCCTGAATTCAAGAAGTCGGGAATATTAAAATTTACAAAGTATAAGGGAGAAATTTTCTTCCCGATAGTTGCTTTGGGCTTTCCGAAATTAAACGGGAACATGGTTTCGATAGATGAGGTAAAAAATGCGGGATTTAATACTGTTTGGGGCACCTCTTATAACGGCCTTTCGAATTCTGAATTAAAGCAGCTTTGGACAGACGAAGATATCGCAGTACTTTTGAGCTTGACTAGTTTTCATTATACAATCAACAGCGCATTGCCTGACAAATGGATGAATGATCCTCAGCATTTGATAAATTACGATGGGGTGTCGATTGCAAAAAAATCTATTGACGATTGGGGGGATTATGAAAATTTGCTTTTTATTTTGGCGCCTGATGAATCTGACTGTCCCGGCAACGGGCTTTATTATGGCGTTTCAATCTCAAGCATGAATAAGCTTGACACTTTGAATGCATATTCTCATCAAAACGCTCCCGAAGCAAAATTGCTGTATAACTTTTGCGGCAGTGAGAGAGCTTATACTGGGCTGGTTGAAGATAAGGAAAATTATTTTTATTCTAAGGCGGACGTAATAACAAACACTGAAAACCTTGGAATAGCTTATCCTTCTGAAAACAGAATAACGGGATTAGACAAAAACAGACTCCAGATAAGAAGAGCTGTTGATTATATCAATTCTAATGAAGGAGAAAAAAATGTGATTGCTTTCGGAATTGGGGTGTATCCGTGGACGACTTGGGATGGCGTAATAACAAATCCTCCGTGGACAAGGTATAACGTCTATCTTCCTTTGAATCTGCAGAGGTATCAAATATGGAGCCAGATTATCAATGGCGCTACAGGGGTTTGGTTTTATGGATTGTATAAAATGAGCATTGAAGACCCTTATTATGGCAATCATTGGAACCAAGTCAAGATGCTTTCCAAAGAAATTGGGCAATTGAAAGAAGTTCTTCTGGAGCCGGAATTTTACGACGAGTGGAGTGTTTCCGACGATAGAATAGAAATAATGATGAAGAAATATGACGGGAAGATTTATTTATTTGCGGCGAGCAATCATTATGAAGATTTAAGCAATGTTCAAATTTCTCTTTCTGGAGAATATTCTGTTTCTTCGATTAAGGCGCTGAACGAAAATGCCGAAGGTGAGATTGATTTGTCATCAGACAGGATGATTTCATTTAGCGGAAATTCGTTTGCTGATGATTTTAAGATGCAGAAAGGAGTTGGTTTTGACAATGACCCGGATGCGCCTGGTTATGCTGTGCATATTTATGAGATTTCAATTAATTGAGAAGAAATATAAACTATCTTTGGATTGAAATATAATGCTTATTGAAATAGTCGTTTTGATTTTGGCAATTCCGACGGGATTTTTGCTCAGCTGGCTTTGCAGAGAGGAGTTGGTTTCCGGGAGGAAATGGTTTAAGGCGTTGATTATTTTTTCTGTTGTTTTGGGAATTGGATGCTGGTTATTCGGCTATTTTTCTGCGGCGTGGACTCTTGCGTTTATTGCTATTGCGTCGATGATTAGCTATTGGAAGAGTTTTGACGGGAAATGGACGAAGTGTAGTGTCCGCTATTAATGTCCTCTCGATTATTTGAGTTGCTCATTGTTTTTATTTCTTTCTCTGTTTTTCTAGGAAAGCTTGAGAGGGAGTTCTAA